>NZ_JALPSY010000014.1:0-115130 GCF_023218005.1 Gordonia sp. C13 | reverse complement strand
AATTTGCGTGAGCGGGAACGGATTCGGTGAGCGAAACCCATCAGTCTGGCAGCACACTCTCCCAGGCCTCGCGCGAATTCAGTTCAATGCCACGCTCTTTCGCGCGACCCTCGGCCTCGCGGACCGACGCCATGAGGACAAGGGCCTTGTCCCGGGCCTGCGCCTCGATGCTGTCGTCGCCGGCCGTGACGGTGACGGTCCACGTCTCGGCCGGGATGGTGTCCACCGGATACGACGCCGCGGTGAGTCGTTCGAGGATCTTCTGCAGCAGGGCCAGCGACGGCTGCGTCGTCGCGACGCCGTCGAGGACGGAGCCGCGCTTCTTCTCCGCGGCCTTGCGTTCCTCCCACTCGCGGATCTGGGTCTCGAGGTCGGCGTGGGCACCGGACAGCACGCCGGGGGTACGGCCCATCACCTTGGAGGTGAAGCTGCGGGCGACGTCGTCGATGTCGAACGGCGCCTCGGGATCGTCGGCGGCGATGCGCGCGTGGAAGAGCACCTGCAGCAACAGGTCGCCGAGCTCTTCCTTCAGCTCGATCTGGTCGCCGGCCTCGATGGCGTCGAGCAGCTCGTAGACCTCCTCGAGGAGGTAGCGACGCAGCGAGTGATGGGTCTGGGTGCTCTCCCACGGGCCGTTGCGGCGCAAGGTGTCCATGAGGGCGACGGAGTCGAGCAGGGCCATCCCCGAGACCTTCGCCGCGGTGATGACCTGCTCACCGCGCGCGAGGCGGACGCGGACGAGTGGGTGATCGGCGTCGGTGCTCACCAGTACGGAGTCGACGGGCGTCTCAGCGAGCACCTCGTCGAACACCGCGTCGACATGGTCGAACTCCCACAGGAGACTGGCGGGCACGTCCTCGGTGACCTTCACCGGTCCCGTGAGCCACGCGCGGGCCCGGATGGGGATCAGGTCGGGCCGTGCCGGGTCCAGCAGCACCACCGTCATGCGTCGTACGCCCTTTCTCGACCCCCCTGTTGTCCATCAACCTAACCCCCGAACCCGTCGACGCCCGCCCGCATCGCCGACAACCGGTTCAGCCGTTCGGCTCCGGCTTCAGCTGCGTCAAGAACGTCGTGAGGTACTCGATGAGCTCGTCGTCGCGCAGACGGGCCGATCCCACTCCCCCGGTCCGCGGGATCGGGAGCGTGACCAGCGACGTCGTCGCGCGGTAGGTCGCCGAGGAGTAGAGCCTGCGGAGACGCACCTGCTCGCTGTCGAGGAGCGGCAGCGGCGAGATCTTGACTCCCTGCCCGGCGAGTCCGATCTCGGTGATGCCGCGTTCGCGGCACCGCAGACGCAGACGGGCGATCGACGCCAGACGCGTCGTCTCGACCGGCGGCGGACCGTAGCGGTCGTTGAGCTCGACGAGCACCGCGTCGACCGCGGCGTCGTCGGTGGCCGACGCCAGCTTGCGGTACGCCTCCAGACGGAGACGGTCGGAGTCGACGTACTCGACCGGGATGTGCGCGTCCACCGGAAGGTCGATCCGCACTTCCCCGGTCTCCTGGGTCTCCACGGGTTTGCCGTCGGCGGCAGCGCGATACGCCTCGACGGCCTCGCCGACGAGCCGCACGTAGAGGTCGAACCCGACGCCCGCGACGTGGCCGGACTGTTCGGCACCGAGAACGTTTCCGGCGCCGCGCAATTCGAGATCCTTGAGTGCCACGGCCATACCGGCGCCGAGCTCGTTGTTCTGGGCGATCGTCGCAAGCCGGTCGTAGGCGGTCTCGGTCAGCGGCCGGTCCGGGCTGTAGAGCAGGTAGGCGTAACCGCGTTCGCGACTACGGCCGACGCGTCCGCGCAGCTGATGGAGCTGTGAGAGACCGAGGTTCTCGGCGCGGTCGACGATGAGGGTGTTGGCGTTGGAGATGTCGAGACCGGTCTCGATGATGGTCGTACAGACGAGCACGTCGTATTCGCGGTTCCAGAATCCCGAGACCGTGCGCTCCAGCTGATCCTCACCCATCTGACCATGGGCGACAACGACTCTCGCCTCGGGGACCATCGCGGCGATGTCCTTGGCCGTCTTGTCGATGGTCGAGACCCGGTTGTGCACGTAGAACACCTGGCCGTCGCGGAGCAACTCACGGCGGATCGCGGCGGCGACCTGTTTCGGCGCGTAGGCGCCGACGTAGGTGAGCACCGGATGGCGCTCCTCCGGCGGGGTGAGGATCGTCGACATCTCGCGGATGCCGGCCATCGACATCTCCAGGGTGCGCGGGATCGGCGTCGCGGACATGGTCAGCACGTCGACGTGGGTGCGCAGCGACTTGATGTGTTCCTTGTGTTCGACGCCGAAGCGCTGTTCCTCGTCGACGATCACGAGACCGAGGTCTTTCCAGGTGACGCCGGTCTGCAGAAGGCGGTGGGTGCCGATGACGATGTCGACCTCACCCTTGGCCATGGCCTCGGTGATCTCGCGGGATTCCTTGGGGTCGGTGAAGCGCGACAGCCCGCGCACCCGCACCGGGAAACCACTCATCCGCTCGGTGAACGTCTGCAGATGCTGTTGCGCGAGAATGGTCGTCGGCACGAGGACAGCGACCTGCTTGCCGTCCTGCACGGCCTTGAACGCGGCGCGCACGGCGATCTCGGTCTTGCCGTAGCCGACATCGCCGACGATGACGCGGTCCATCGGGACCGGACGTTCCATATCGGCCTTGACCTCGGCGATGACGGTCAGCTGATCGATCGTCTCGGTGAAGTCGAAGGCGTCTTCCATCTCCTGCTGCCACGGGGTGTCGGGCCCGAAAGCGTGTCCCGGGGCGGCGTGGCGCGCGGCGTAGAGCTGCACGAGCTCACCGGCGATCTCGCGAACGGCCTTGCGCGCCTTGCGCTTGGTGTTCTGCCAGTCCGACCCGCCGAGCTTGGACAACGACGGTTGTTCGCCGCCGACGTACCGGGACAGCTGGTCGAGTGCGTCCATCGGCACGTACAACCGGTCGGCCGGCTGGCCGCGTTTGCTCGACGCATATTCGAGGACCAGGTACTCGCGCCGTGCACCCGAGACGGTGCGTTCGATCATCTCGACGAACTTGCCGATGCCGTGCTGGTCGTGCACGACGAGGTCGCCGGCGGTCAGGGCCAGCGGGTCGACCTGGTTGCGGCGCTTGGCCGGGAGTTTGCGACCGTCTCGGACGTTCGCGACGCGGGTACCGGTGAGATCTGCCTCGGTGACCACCACGAGTCCGGCATCGGCACAGACGATTCCGTTACGCAGCGTGGCACCGAAGACCGCGACCTCGCCCGGTTCGGGACGATGCCCCGGCTCGGCGATGACATACGGGACCTCGGCCTCGGACAGTCGTTCGCCGACGCGCTGGGCGGTGCCCTTGCCGGTGACGACGATGGCGGCGGTCTTGCCGTCGGACACGTGGGCCCGCAGCTGGGCGAAGGTGGCCGCGATCTCGCGCTCGTCGCCGCGCGGCGCGGGTCCGGGGGCGAGGTCGAGTTCGAGTTCGTTCCCGCTGCCGGTGGACAGCGGTGACAGCGTCCACCAGGGTCGCTTGGCCTGAAGTGTCGCTTCGCGCACGTCGCCGAGCGAACGGTAGGCGCTGGCCTGCAGGTCGATGCCGGTCCCCGATCGCGGGTCGATCGGCGCGTTCGCACCCATCGCCGCGGCCGTCCAGGACGCCTCGAGGAACTCCGCACCGGTCTTGGACAGGTCCGCGGCCCGGGTCCGGACTTTCTCGGGGTCGAGGATGAGCACCCGCGTCCCGTCGGGGACGACCTCGGTGAGGAGTTGCATCTCGCCGTCCACGAGCGCCGGGATGAGTGCTTCCATCCCCTCCACGGGAATGCCCGCGGCCAGTTTGCCGAGCATCTCGTTGAGGGCGGTGTCGTCAGGGTTCTCCGCCGCGAGATCGCTTGCGCGCGTACGTACCTTCTCGGTTAGCAGCAGTTCGCGACCCGGGTGGATGCGAACCTCGGAGGCGTCGACCTCGGGCTGGCTGCGCTGATCGGCGACCGAGAACGCCCGGATCTCGGTGATCTCGTCGCCCCAGAACTCGACGCGGACCGGATGGTCGGCGGTCGTCGGGAAGACGTCGAGGATGCCGCCGCGGACCGCGAACTCGCCACGACGTCCGACCATGTCCACGCGTTCGTACGCCATCTCGACGAGCTGGGCGAGCAGACCGTCGAAGTCGACCTCGATGCCCTCGCGCAGGGTGACGGTGGCGACCTCGCCGAGGCCCGGGGCCATCGGCTGTACGAGCGAACGGACCGTGGTGACCACGACTCGCAGTGGGTTGTCACCGGGATTGGCGAGACGGTGCAGAACCGCGAGGCGCTGGCCGACGGTGTCCGCGCTCGGCGACAGCCGCTCGTGCGGAAGGGTCTCCCACGAGGGGAACTGGGCCACCGCATCAGGATCGTCGAGAAGTTCGGCCAGCTCGGCCGTCAGGTCGTCGGCCTCACGACCGTTGGCCGAGACGACCAGCAGCGGGGCGTCGGAGCCGGCGGCCAGACAGGAGACGAGGAACGGCCGGGCCGCGTCGGGCGCGGTGATGTCGAGGCGACGTTCGGCACGGCGTTCGTGCACCTCGCGGAAGGATTTGTCCGCACACGCGAGCGCGGCCAGACCGGACAGGGCACGGGGCGTCGACACTCGCTCGATTGTATTGGGCCCCGATGACAGCAGTGGAGTCGGGCGACCACGCTCGCCTAATCTCATCCGCATGACCGAGCCCGAATCCGTGGTCGACGCCGCCGGGGTCCAGGTGTCCGACGCCACCATCGACGATCTCGAGGCGGTCGCCGAGATCTATGCGCACTACGTGCAGAACACCGTCGCGACCTTCGACTACCTCGTGCCCACGCTCGACCAGTGGCACGCCAAGTACACGGCGATCACCGGCGCCGGGCGGCCGTTCGTGGTGGCACGAACACTCGACGAGACGAGCACCGAACGGATCGTCGGTTACGCCTACCTCGGCACGTTCCGCGGGATGCCGGCGTACGACCGGTCCACCGAGGACTCGATCTACGTCCGTCCGGGCTACGGCGGTCGCGGTGTCGGGTCGGCACTGATGGCCGGGATGCTCGACCGCGCGAACCGCGACAACGTGCGTCAGATCGTCGCGGTCATCGCGGCCACCGGTGGGGCGGGATCCATCGCCCTGCACTCGCGGTTCGGGTTCACCGAGGTCGGGCGCCTGCGGTCGATCGGCCACAAGGCCGACCAGTGGATCGACTGCGTCTACATGCAGAAAGACCTCTGGGAGCCCTCCTCATAGTCAGGTCTCAGCGGTCGAGTCCCGCGGCCTCGGCGGCGGCGTCGGCCAGACCGACGCCGGTGCCCTCGTAGATGTGGAAGGCGACGTCGGCGCCGCGGCCGAGCAGTTCGTCGCGTTCGTCGTCGTACTGGGCGACGACGGCGATGGTGCCGTCGAAGTCCCGTTCCTCCACCCGGTCGAGGGCCACCAGATTGGACCCGTGGAACGGCATGGCCATCACGAGGATGTCGAGGTCGGAGACTCCTTCGCACCGTTCCCAGAAACCCGTCTCGGTCGCGTCCGCCTCGATCACGCGGAATCCTCGCCCGCGCAGGTTCGCCACCTTGAGCGGGTCGTTCTCGACGCCGACGACGTCCAGCCCGTATTCGTCGACCAGACGGTTGTAGACCGAACTGCCGACCCGGCCGAGACCGAAGACGACCGCGCGGGCGGGCGACAGGTCGATCGGCGCGTCATCGGGATGGGCGCTCGCGGCCGCCGTTCTCGGGACGTATGCCGAGAGCCGGGCCACCAGGTTGGAGCCGCGACGGTTGACGAGGGTCGAGAACACGAAGCTCGCGGCGACCGCGACGGAGGTGACCACCAGCCAGTCGTCGTCGACCAGGTTGTTGCTCACCCCGTTGGAGATGACGATGAGCCCGAACTCGGAGAAGTTCGCCAGCGCGAGACCGGCCAGGATCGAGGTGCGCCGGCGCAGGCCGAACATGGCCAGCACGAAGGTGAACAGCGCCGCCTCGAGCGGCAGGAGGACCACGAGGACCAGGCCGAGGATCACCGTGTCGAGGGTCGGCGTGACGTGTAAACCGATCGAGACGAAGAAGCCCACCAGAAGCAGTTCACGGAGTCCGAACAGGGTGCGGGACAGCTCGCCGGCACGCGGATGCGAGGCCAGCAGCACGCCGATGACCATCGCGCCGAAGTCGCCTTTGATGCCGACGGATTCGAACAGCCAGTACCCCGGAACGAGCGCCATGGTGACGCCGAAGAGCGTCTGGAGTTCGCCGTGCCCGAGGCGGTTCCAGAGCCGACGGACGATGTACGCGCCGGGGACGAGGAGTAGCAGCGCGAATGCCCACGGACTGGGCGGTTCCCCACTCATCGCGGTGAGGTAGACGACCGCGACGACGTCCTGGAGAACCAGGATGCCGATGGCGATTCGGCCGTAGAGGGAGTGGGACTCCGAGCGCTCGTCGAGGACCTGGACCACGAAGACGGTGCTCGAGAACGACAGTGCGAAACCGAGCAGGGCGAGCGTCTTCCAACTCTCACCCATCAGCATCTGCACGCCGAGCGTCGACAGCAGTCCGAGGAAGCCGGTGGTGAGGCCGAGGAGCACCGCGAGATTGAGTCCGGTGGTGAGGAAGACCTCGCGCCGGTAGAGCATCCGCAGGTCGAGTTTGAGACCGATGGTGAACAGCAGGATCGTCACGCCCAGATCCGCGAGGGTGTCGATGATCGGCAGGTCGTCGATGCCGGGCGCGTGCAGGATGAAGCCTGCCGCCAGATATCCGACCAGCGTCGGCAGCCGAACCAGTCGCGCCAGGAAGCCGCATCCGAAGATGACGACGAGATAGATGCCGACTGTCTCCACGTGCCGGGAGTCCCTTCCGCTCTGGGCCGCGAGCCGCCGCCGGGGATGTCTGGAACGTTATCGCCGCACGCTGGACGACGTGGGCGGCCACGCCGATCACGTCCCCTTCGCAGCCCTCGGAAACAAAACGGACCGCAGTCCGGTTATGATTGGGCGTGCTCAGCTCGAACTCCCCCGCCCGGCCGCCCGCGCTCTTCCTGTCCCACGGCGCACCGCCGCTCGTCGACAGTCCCACCTGGGTGCACCAGCTGGAGAACCTCGCCGGCGAGCTCGCCCGTCCGACGGCGATCCTCATCGTGTCCGCGCACTGGGAGGCGGCGCCCCTGACCATCGGCTCCACCGACTCCCGGACCCCGCTGACCTACGACTTCGGCGGCTTTCCGGAGAAGTACTACCGCGTCCAGTACCGGTCGCCGGGCGCCCCGGACCTGGCCCGACGCGTCGCCGCGATGATGCCCGACGGCGAGCCGATCGCCCATGACCCCGACCGTCGCCTCGACCACGGCGCCTACGTGCCGATGACCGTCATGTATCCCGAGGCGGACATCCCGGTCCTGCAGATCTCCCTGCCGACCCTCGACCCCGAGCGGTTGCTCGAACTGGGTCGACGCCTCAAGCCGTTGCGCGACGAGGGCGTGCTGATCATCGGCTCCGGCTTCACCACCCACGGCCTGCCGTTCCTACGCGACTTCCGCCCCGAGGCCACTCCCCCGAGCTGGTCCGCCGAATTCGACGCCTGGGCCGCCGAACGATTCGCCGCCGGAGATGTGGAGTCACTCATCCGCTTTCGGCAGACCGCACCCGGCATGCCGTACGCACATCCGACGATCGAACACTTCGCGCCGCTGTACGTTGCGCTCGGCGCGAGCGACGACGCCGAACAGCGCCCGGATCAGGTCATCGACGGGTTCTGGATGGGACTCTCCAAGCGGAGCCTGGTGCTCGCCTAACCGTCCTCGGCCGTCGTCCGCTCGAGGGGTTCGACGTAGTCGGGGCCGACGAGATCCGGTGACGGGTCGAGGCGGGTCAGGCCGTTCCAGCAGAGGTTCACCAGGTGGGCGGCGACGACCTCCTTCGACGGTTCACGGACGTCGAGCCACCACTGGGCAGTCGACGACACCATGCCCACAAGGGCCTGCGCGTACAGCGGGGCGAGGGCCGGGTCGAAGCCGCGGCGTTCGAAGTCGCCGGCCAGGATGTGCTCGACCTGGCTCACGGCATCGTTGAGAAGGCTTGAGTAGGTGGCCGTTTCACCGGTCGACGCGGTGCTGTCGCCGCGGACGAGGATGCGGAACCCGTCCGTGCGCTCCTCCATGTAGGTGAGCAACGCGAGCGCGACCTGCTGAATGCGGTACAGCGACCGGTTCTTCGACAGCGACGCGGTCACCATCTCGAGCAGCGTCTCCATCTCACGATCGACGACGACCGCGTAGAGACCTTCCTTGCCACCGAAGTGTTCGTACACGATCGGCTTGGAAACACCTGCGCGCTGCGCGATCTCCTCGATGGAGGTCCCCTCGTAACCGCGTTCGGCGAACAGTCCGCGCGCCACCTCGATCAGCTGTAATCGACGCTGCGCACCGGTCATCCGCGCCCGGGGTGCGCGCTGCACCTCGGCCGCACCCTCCGCCGGACGTCCGATCGCCATGCGCCAAGCCTAGGACGAGACGCCGCGGAATCACGAATGTTGCGCCATTCTCGCTCCTGAGCTGCGAGCGTCTCTGCTCCGTGATCCGAAAGAGCGTGACGCACCCAGGTCCGATGCCTGAGGTGCGAGCGCAGCGAACTTTCTCGCTCCCTGAGGTGCGAGCGCAGCGAACTCTCTCGCTCCCTGAGGTGCGAGCGCAGCGAAGTCTCTCGCTCCCTGAGGTGCGAGCGCAGCGAACTCTCTCGCTCCCTGAGGTGCGAGCGCAGCGAAGTCTCTCGCTCCCTGAGGTGCGAGCGCAGCGAGCCACGAAGGGCTGCCGCGCCCTCAGTACAAGCTCGACCAATACGACCAGAAGCGCACCGCGATGAGCACGATCACGACCGCTACGAAGAGCACCAGGATCAGGGCGTGACTGCGGGCGACCGCGAGTGCCACCCCGGATCGCGAGGTCAGGCCGCTCGCGTGGAGGTTGCGCACGCTGACGAACACGAAGATCGGCAGGGTCACCGCCCAGACGACCATGCAGTACGGGCACAGCGCGCCGATCGAGTAGAGGCTCGAGTAGATCAGCCAACAGATGAAGGTCATCGCCGCGGTCACGCCGACTTGCAGTCCCGCCCAGTACCAGCCCGCGAGACGTGCACCCGCGAGGATCGCTACCCCGGTGGTGACCACCACCGCGAAACCGGCGATGCCCAGCAACGGGTTGGGGAACCCGAACAGGGCGGCCTGTGGTTTGCCCATCACCGATCCGCAGCTCAGGACCGGGTTGAAGTTGCATGACGGCACATAATCGGGGTTCTTGAAGAGCTCGATGCGTTCGACGGTCAGCACGAACGACGCCACGAACCCGATCGCGCCGCCGACGGTCAGGACCCAGGCGACGATCCGCGTCCAGGAACGGACGGCTTCGGCGAGAAGGGCCCGGTCGTCGTCCGGATCGAGCTCTGTCGTGGTCGGTGTCGCTTCGGCGGGGGCGCTCTCACTCACCCATCCAGGATGACACCGTCCGACGTGGTCACCGACCTTCGGCGTGCACGGAATCGTGCCGATTGTGACCGCCCGCAACCAGTGGAGGGTTATCCGCTCACGGTGAGGGTAAAGGCACGCGTGATCCGACAAATGTCGGCACCGGCCCACGCAGATGCGTAATGTCGCATTCACCAAAAGGGGATGGGAACACAACCGTGCAATTGTGGGATTACATCGGCGACAACGCTCGCTCCCTCACGTTCTTGACGTATCAACATGCGTCGCTGTCCTTCCAGACCGTGCTGGTCGGCACCCTCGTCGCCATCGCGGTCGCCGCGCTGGTCTATCGGCTTCCACTGGCATCGGCACTCACCTTGACGTCCAGTCGTGTGGCGCTGACGATTCCGTCGCTCGCCCTGCTCGCGCTGCTGATCGTCCCGTTCGGGCTCGGCGTGACACCGTCGTTCCTGATGCTCGCGTTCTTCGCGATGCTCCCGGTGATCGGCAACGCGGTGGTCGGCTTGCGTTCGGTGCCGCCCTCGGTCGTCGAATCCGCCCGCGGCATCGGGCTGTCGCGCTGGCGCATCCTGCTGACGGTCGAACTACCGATCGCATGGCCGGTGATCCTGACCGGAATCCGGGTGTCCACACAGATGATCGTCGGCGTCGCGGCGATCGTCGCCTACGTCCTCGGCCCCGGCCTGGGATCATTGATCTTCAACGGCCTCGCACGACTCGGCGGCGCGAACGCCCTCGAATCAGCGCTCGCCGGAACACTTCTCATCGTCATCATCGCGCTCGTCTTCGACGCTCTTCTGGTTCTGCTCGGCCGACTCACCATCTCCAAGGGACTCTCATGACCGACTCCACCACCGCCCCGTCGTCGAAATCATCGACCGGCCAACCGACCTCCGGCGCCAACGGTCGCGTCGTCACCGGCGAATCGATCCGGCTCGAAGGCGTCGTCAAGCGCTACCGGGGCCAGTCCAAGCCCGCGGTCGCACAACTCGACCTCGAGATCGACGCCGGCGACATCGTCGCCTTCGTCGGCCCGTCGGGTTGCGGCAAGACCACGACCCTCAAGATGATCAACCGGCTCATCGAGCCCACCGAGGGGCGCATCTACATCGGCGGACGCGATGTGACCGAGGAGAATCCGGACAAACTCCGCCAGTCCATCGGTTACGTCATCCAGTCCGGCGGACTCTTCCCCCACTGGTCGGTCAGCAAGAACATCGGCACCATCCCGCGAATTCTCAAGTGGGACAAGAAACGCATCGCCGAGCGCACCGAATACCTCATGGACCTGGTCGGACTCGACGCCGCGACGTTCGCCGACCGCCTGCCCAAGGACATGTCCGGCGGCCAGCAGCAGCGCGTCGGCGTGGCCCGTGCCCTGGCTGCCGATCCGCCCGTCCTGCTGATGGACGAACCGTTCGGTGCCGTCGATCCCATCACACGAGCCCGCCTGCAGGACAAGCTCATCGCCATCCAACACGAGCTGGGAAAGACGATCGTCATCGTCACCCACGATTTCGAAGAGGCCACCAAACTCGGCGACAAGGTCCTGATCCTCTCCGAGGGCGGACACATCGAACAGTTCGCCCCGCCGGAGGAGATCCTCGCCAACCCCGCCAGCCCGTTCGTCGAGGAGTTCGTCGGTTCCGGCGCAACGCTGGCCCATCTGACCCTCACCCGCGTGCGCGACGTCGACATCAAGCAGGTGGTCACCGCCCGTGTCGGGGAATCGTCCGGTGGCGTCGTCGCCCGCGCCCGGGCCGCCGGCGAGGACTGGTTGGTCGTCGTCGACGATCACGGCCGGCCTCGGGCCTGGCCCAGCGTCGCCGAGGTCGCGGCGAAACCCGAGGTGTCGGACTACCTCGACCCGCGGCTGCCCGTCGTCGCACAGTCGTCGACGCTCAACGACGCGCTCGACTCGATGCTCGCGACCAGCCAGGGCGGCGTCCTCGTCACCGACGGACGCGGCGCTGCCATCGGCGCGCTGAACATCGCGTCGGTGATGGAGGCGATCCGTGGTCAGCTCGCGGATGTCCGCGACGACGACCACGTCGGCTACCTCGATCACACCGAGGGAACCGCGCCTGCCGAGACCCCGGTCGTCGCGGCCGACGACGAGTCCTCCCCCGCCGAACCGAGCGCCGAGCGATGACCGCCGTCGCCGACGAGTCCGCGCGGGTCACCGCGGCATCAGAGGCCCCGGTCCAACCACCTCGGAACGGTTTCCGACGCCGGTTCGCGAAGGTGCCCATCGACGTCTGGTTCGAGCCGCTGGTGATCATCGTGATCGGCGTCGGGTTCCTGATCTGGTACCAGCGCACCACGTTCACCGAGACCGAGTCCGCCTCGATGTCGTGGCCGGCCCTACGATCGACGATCCTCGACCACATCCAGCTCACTCTCACCGCGACCGTGATCGTGGTGTGCATCGCGATCCCGCTCGGAATCGCCTTGACCCGGCCATCCCTGAAGTGGCTCAACCCGATTGCGGTCAACATCGCCAATATCGGGCAGGCGGCCCCCGCCATCGGTCTGCTGGTGTTGTTCACGTTCTGGCTCGGCACCGGTTTCAACACCGCGGTCGTCGGTCTCGTCGTCTACGCCGTGCTGCCGATCCTGCAGAACACGATCGTCGGCCTGCGTCAGGTCGACCAGCGGACGGTAGAGGCCTCCCGCGGCATCGGATTGTCCGCGGTGCGAACGCTTTTCCAGGTCGAGCTGCCGCTCGCCGTTCCGGTGATCCTGAACGGTGTGCGCACGGCGCTGGTCATCCTGGTCGGTACCGCGACCCTGAGCACGTTCATCGGTGCGACGAGCCTCGGCACGCTCATCACCACCGGCATCACCCTGTTCCTGCCGAAACTGCTCGTCGCCGGCGCGATCCTGGTCGCGCTCCTGGCGATGACGATCGACTGGCTCGGACGGCTCGTCGAACTGGCCGCGACACCGCGAGGGATCTCATGAGAAAGTCCGTCCTGGCCGTCGTCACGGCGATGCTCATGGTGGTGGTCGCCGGTTGCGGGCTGGTGAGCTCATCGGGCACCTTTCGTGAGGCCTTCCTGACCGACGGGTCGACGCCCCTGGAGGGCACCAAGATCCGGGTGACGTCGAAGAACTTCACCGAGTCCGTCCTGTTGGGCAAGATCACCGCGACCTATTTGGGTGCGGCGGGTGCGGCGGTCGAGGACCTCACCAACGCACCGGGTTCCATGTCCTCACGGCAGGCGCTGCTCAACGGTGACGCCGACATCCTCTGGGAGTACACCGGCACCGCCTGGCAGACCTATCTGGGCGAGACGGAGACCATCTCCGACCCGAACGAGTTGTGGCAGCGGGTCCGCGACGCCGACCGCGCCAACGGCGCCGAGTGGTTGCCGCCGGCGTCGTTCAACAACACCTACGCGTTCGCGGCGTCGGCGCCCACGGCGAAGCGCCTCAACGTCAAGACCATGTCGGACATCACGAAGCTCCCTGTGGCCGAGCGGACGTTCTGCATCAACGACGAGTTCCTGAGCCGCGCCGACGGGATGATCCCGATGCTCGAGGCCTACGACATGCCGCTCGGCACGCCCGACGGTGTGCCGAAGAACAACGTGACCACCATGGACTCCGGCGTCGTGTACACCTCGACGGCGAAGAGCGAGCCCTGCAATTTCGGCATGGTGTACTCCACCGACGGCCGGATCAAGAACCTCGATCTCACCGTCCTCGAGGACGACCGGAAGTTCTTCCTGCCGTACAGCGGATGCGTGGTCGTCAGCACCAAGCTCAACGAGGAGGCGCCGGAGATCGCCGAACTGATGGCGCCGGTGTCGGCCAAGCTGACCGACGCGGTGATGCAGGAACTCAACGGCCGCATCGACATCGACGGCGAGGACCCCGCCGACGTCGCCTACGACTGGCTGCAGGCCGAGGGGTTCATCGCCTAACCCTTTCGCTCCCTGATCCGAAAGAACGCGACGCACCGAGCTCTGCTGCCTGATCCGAAAGAACGCGACGCACCCAGCTCTGCTGCCTGAGGTGTGAGGAGCGCAAGCCGCCGGGCTGAGTAGCGACGAAGGAGCGTATCGAAGTCGACGAGCCTCGAAGGCCTGGTGAGACACCGTCGCCACCTAACTACCGGTCGACGTCAACCCGACAGGCAGACTTCGATCGACGTCTGCCGGTCGAGTTGAGGTTCGGCAGTCGGGATCCGGGCGCCTCCTCAGGGAGCGGACCCTTTCGACCCTCACGATGGCCGGTTCACCGGCCGCGGGTACTGAGGTGCGAGGAGCGCATGCGACGAGCCCCCTTTCGCTCCCTGAGGTGCGAGGAGCGCAAGCGACGAGCCTCGAAGGGCCGGTGGCCCGAACTACGCAACCGCCGACGACAAGCGGCCCCGGTTCACTATCGCCGAGGAGAACCCCTGTCGCTCAGCGGCATCGGCGTCCGCGGCGCTTCAGGATGTAGCGCGGCTGCCGCGGCGAGGGTGTCGGCGTCGAGCCGGCTCCAGAGGTTCTCGAACAGCTCGGCGAGCGAGCACCGGAGTCTGCCCCGGGAGGCACCGGCATACCAGGCGGCGTGATCAGTCATGCGATGCACCTTCCAGACCCCATGCGCGGGCGAGTAGTTCGTGCGATTGCAGGCGATGGTCGAAGTCGTGGGTGACGCTGGTGACGAGGAGTTCGTCGGCCTCGGTGACCCGGGCCAACGTGCGCAGCCCGTCGACGACGGTGTCGGGCGACCCGACGAACTGGGTGCGTATCCGGTCGTCGACGATCGCGCGCTGTTCGTCGTCGAGCGGGGGCGCGGTGTCGGGGTCGAGATACGGGGCGGCACCCGCACCGCTGCGAATGCTGTGGACCCAGTGCCCGTACGTCGACGCGCGGTGTCGTGCGGTCGCATCGTCCTCGGCGACAACCACATCCGCGGAGACGATCACGTACGGTTCGGCGAGATGGGCCGATGGGCGGAAGGCACTGCGGTAGGCCTCGACCGCCTCGAGGACGGTGCTGGGGCTGACGTGATAGTTGGCCACGAACGGCAATCCGCGTCCGCCGGCGGTCTGTGCGCTCTGGCCCTTGCTGCTGCCGAAGATCCAGACCTGGACGTCGGCGCCGCGTCCCGGCACCGCGGTCAGTGCGACGTCACCGTGGCGGAACTGTCCGTCGAGCAACGAGATCACGTCTCCGACGGCGTCGTCGAAGTCCGGTGGCTGCGCGCCCTCGAACTGGGAGGCCTCGTACGCGGCGACTACGCGCGGCGATCCGAGGAGCTTCTCCACCGGGAACGGCGACGGGATCAGCAGGCCGTCGACGACCTGGTCGGGCTGCGGTGTGGTGACCGTCGGGCGGCTCCCAGACGTGACCTCGGCGCGACGCTGTGCCGATCGCCCGAGCCCGAGATCGAGGCGACCGGGGTACAACGCGTCGATGGTGCCGAAGGCCTCGACGATCGAGACCGGCGTGTGCAGTCCGCTCTGCACCGCCGCCGACCCGACCCGGATCGTGTCCGTGGCCGCCGCGACCAAGCCGATGAGCGTCGTCGTCGACGAACTCGCGACCTCGACGAAATGGTGTTCGGCCAGCCAGAACCGTCGGTAGCCGAGCTGTTCGCCGTGCCGAGCGAGTTTTACCGCGCGTCGAACGGCGGTGGGTGCGTCCGAACCGTCGACCACGGGCGCAAGATCCAGCACCGACAGTGGGATCGCCGCGGCTGATGACATGACGCTCCTCCGGTGGCATGACGCTGACCCCACCAGGAAGCCTGCTCATCGCCGTCTGCGGAAGGGTTTGGCCCAACCCGATCGGATGGGCATCGCATCGGAATCCTCGTCGTCGGCCGAGGCGTTCGTGGCGAGGACGGGTTGTACGGCCCGAGCACACCGACGAGACGGAGGACCGATGAGCGACCCCCTGCACGTGGCAGTCGCCCTGGACCAGACCGGGTCCCATCCCGGTTCGTGGCGGGCACCCGGCGCACGGCCGGGCGAACTGACGACGGCGGCCTATTGGCAGTCACTGATCGCCGTCGCCGAGACCGGGCTCCTCGATCTGGTCACGTTCACTGACGCGTTCGAACTGCATCCGGGGCCGCCGCGGACCGACCGGGCCGCCGGCCGGCTGGATTCGCTGCTGCTGGCCTCCCGGCTCGCACCGACGACCGGGCGCATCGGTCTCCTCCCCACCGCCACGGCGACGCACACCGAGCCGTTCCACGTGTCGAAAGCGGTCGCCACCCTCGACTTCGTCAGCGGAGGCCGCGCCGGTGTCGTCCTGCGCACGACGCCCGATCCCGACGAAGCCGCGCTGTTCGGAAGGCGCCGGTTCCCCGACGACCCGGCCGTGCTCGCCGAACTGGCCGATGAGGCATCCGACTTCGCGACGGTTCTCCGCCTGCTGTGGGATTCGTGGGAGGACGACGCCGAGATCCGTGACGTCACCACCGGACGGTTCGTCGACCGGGACAAGCTGCACTACATAGACTTCCGCGGCACGCAGTTCTCCGTCCGTGGCCCGTCGATCACTCCGCGCCCGCCCCAGGGGCAGCCGATCATCGCCACGACCGCCGCCCATGCCGCCGATCTACCCGTCATCGGTCGCGTCGCGGACCTCGGGTTCATCGCCCCTCGTGACGTCGACGACGCCGTGCGCGCCGTCACCGCCATCACCGAGGCGCACCGCGCCGCCGGACGCAGGAACGACGATCCCGCCATCGCGCTGGTGGATCTGTTCGTCGTCCTCGGCGACTGTCGTCGCGAAGCGTGTGAACGACTCGCACAGCTCGACGAGTGGGCCGGTTCGCCGTTCACCCCCGACATCGTCCCCGTCGTCGGGACCGCCGCGGACCTGGCCGACGAGATCGAACAGTGGCTGTCCGTCGACGGCATCCGCGGCGTCCGATTGCATCCGGCGGTCCTGCCCGACGACCTGCACGCGATCGCCCGGAATGTGGTGCCGGAACTGCAGCGCCGCAACCTGTTCCGAGAGGCCTACGACGATCGGAGTCTCCGCGATCGCTTCGGCCTGTCCCGCCCCATCAACCGTTTCACCACCGGAAAGGCCGGAGTCGCATGACCAAGCAGGTTCACCTCGCGGTCCACTTCCCCGGCGTCAACAACACCACGGTCTGGAGCGATCCCGCGTCCGGCAGCCAGATCGAGTTCGGCTCGTTCGTGCATCTCGCGCAGACGGCCGAGCGCGGGAAATTCGACTTCTTCTTCCTCGCCGAAGGTCTCCGGCTGCGCGAGCAGAACGGGCTGATCTACGACCTCGACGTCGTCGGGCGACCCGACACGTTCAGCGTGCTCTCCGCCCTGGCCGCGGTCACCGAACATCTCGGCCTGACCGGCACCATCAACTCCACGTTCAACGAACCCGTGGACGTAGCACGGCAATTCGCGACCCTCGACCACCTGTCCGGCGGTCGTGCCGCATGGAACGTCGTCACCTCGTGGGACGAGTTCACCGGCGAGAACTTCCGGCGCGGCGGCTACCTGCCGGAGGATCAGCGCTACGCGCGCGCCAAGGAGTTCCTCGACGCCGCTGCGGTGCTGTGGGATTCGTGGCGCGACGACGACATCGTCGCCGACAAAGAGTCCGGCCGGTTCCTTGCGCGTGATGATGCCGGTGAATTCGAGTTCCGGAGTTCGCAATTCGACATCCGCGGGCACTTCGCCGCACCGCGACCGCCGCAGGGTCGTCCGGTCATCTTCCAGGCCGGCGACTCCGACGATGGTCGGGAGCTCGCGGCTGCCACCGCCGACGCGATCTTCTCGCGCCATGCCACCTACGACGCCGGTCGCGCGTTCTATAACGACGTCAAGCGTCGGCTGTCAGCCTATGGGCGTGAACCTGAGGAGTTGCTCGTGCTGCCCGCCGCGACCTTCGTCGTCGGCGACACCGACTCGCAGGCAGCCGAACTCGCCCACGAGGTCCGGCTACAACAGGTGAGCGGGCAGACGGCGATCAAGTTCCTCGAGCAGCTGTGGAATCGCGACCTCTCCGATCACGACCCCGACGGTCCACTGCCACAGGTGGATCCGGTCGCCGGTGAGAACACCGTCGCCAAGGGCCGTGCCAGCGTCCGCATGCATCGCGACCCCGTCGCCACCGCCCGCGAATGGCGCGACCTCGCCGAGGCCAAGAACCTCACCACCCGCGAACTCATCATCGAGGTCACCGGCCGCCAGTCCTTCGTCGGATCACCGGACACCGTCGCGCACACCATCAACGACTTCGTGCAGAACGACGTCGCCGACGGATTCATCCTGGTCCCGCACATCGTGCCCGGCGGCCTCGACCGCTTCGTCGACGAGGTGGTGCCGGTGCTGCAGGAGTTGGGCGTGCACCGCAGGGAGTACGAAGGCACGACGCTGCGGGACAACCTGGGATTGGCGCGGCCGGCCTGAGCGCTGAAGAGCTCCCCCACTGGCACATGTGGTGGCTCCCCCGCTGGGACATATGGTGGCTCCCCCACCAGGACTCGAACCTGGAATGCCTGAACCAAAATCAGAAGTGTTGCCGATTACACCATGGGGGAATACTGCGCTGACGATTGTGCCACAGGCCAGCGGCGCGGCGACCCGGGCACTCTCGTCAGCAAGACCTCACCTCGACGCCGCGACTTCGATCGAGGTCGCGACGTCGAGACGACGTCTGGAGGTCAGTCCTTCGGACCGCCGGCGACGTAGACGACCTGACCGGAGACGAAGCCCGCACCCTCGCTGATGAAGAACGACGCGGTGTGGGCGATGTCCTCGGGGACGCCGACGCGGTTCACCGGGATCTGGGCGGCGGCGGCCTTCTTGAAGTCCTCGAAGGGCACGCCGACGCGCTCGGCGGTGGCGGCGGTCATCTCGGTCTCGATGAAACCGGGGGCGATGGCGTTGGCGGTGACGCCGAACTTGCCCAGCTCGATGGCCAGGGTCTTCGTGAAGCCCTGCATGCCGGCCTTGGCGGCCGAGTAGTTGACCTGGCCGCGGTTGCCGAGAGCCGAGGTGCTCGACAGGTTGACGATGCGACCCCAGCCGGCGTCGACCATGTACTTCTGGGCCGCCTTGGTGACGTTGAAGGCACCGCGCAGGTGGACGGCCATGACGGCGTCCCAGTCCTCGACGGTCATCTTGAACAGCAGGTTGTCGCGGGTGATGCCGGCGTTGTTGACGACGACGGTCGGTCCGCCGAGCTCGGCGGCGACCTTCTCGACGGCGGCCTGGACCGACGCGTCGTCGGCGACGTTCGCGCCGACGGCGATGGCCTTGCCACCCTTGTCGGTGATGGCCTTGACGGTGTCGGCGCAGGCGTCGGCGTCGAGGTCCAGGACGGCCACGGCCAGGCCGTCGTCAGCGAGTCGCTTGGCCACGGCAGCACCGATACCCCGTGCCGCACCGGTGACGATCGCGGTCTTCTGCGTGCTCATTCATACCTCCGTTGGTCAGGTGTGCGGGCCGGTCGACCGGCCCGCGCTGGTCCGCTCCCCGTCTGCGCGTCGACACCGAACGCCCGAGGCGCGCCGATCGAACGCTCGGGGAAACGCGGTCCCCTGTGTTCTATCAGGTGACGTCCGCAGACGTGTGTCGCATCACGTGACAGCGCTGCATTCAGCGGGAATCGGTGCGGTGCGTTATCAGAACCGCAGGACCGGTGCGTAGGATCGCACCCGACGTGAACACCGATGAAGGAAGAGGGTGGGCATTCGATGTCGGGAACGTCGTCATCTGTGGCCGTGATCGTGCTGGCCGCGGGTGCCGGTACCCGGATGAAGTCCAAGACCCCCAAAATCCTCCATACGATTGCCGGCCGATCCCTCCTGGGTCACTCGCTGCACGGCACCTCGGGCATCGATCCCGAGCACCTCGTCGTCGTGGTCAGCCATGAGCGTGAGCGGGTCTCCGCAGCGGTCGCCGACCTCGCCACCGCACTAGGCCGCGAGATCGTGATCGCGGAGCAGGACGAGCCGCGCGGCACCGGAGACGCCGCGCGCGTCGGACTCACCGCACTCCCCGACGACTTCGACGGAACCGTCATCGTCACCGCCGCCGACGTCCCGCTCCTCGACGCCGACACCCTCCGCGGCCTCATCGAGACCCACACCGCCGACGACGGCGCCGCGGTCACCCTCACCAGCTTCATCGCCGACGACCCGACGGGTTACGGGCGCATCATCCGCGCCGACGACGACTCGGTGCGCGCGATCGTCGAACACAAGGACGCAACCCCCGAACAGCGCGCCATCACCGAGGTCAACGCCGGTGTCTACGCCGTCGACGCCGCCGCACTGCGGGACGGGCTCTCGAAGCTGTCGACCGACAACGTCCAGGGCGAGTTCTATCTCACCGACATCGTCGAGATCGCGCGTGACGCAGGCCAGGCCGTTCGCGGGTTCACCGTCGCCGATCCCGTCCTGGTCGCGGGATGCAACGACCGCGCGCAGCTCGCCGACCTCGGTGCCGAGCTCAACCGCCGGATCATCCGACGCCATCAGGTCGACGGCGTCACCGTCGTCGACCCGGCCACCACCTGGATCGACGTCGACGTGACGATCGAACCGGATGTGCGGATCGAACCCGGCACACAGCTCCACGGCCGTACCCACATCGCCGCCGACGCGGTCGTCGGACCCGACACCACGCTCACCGACGTCACGATCGGCGAGGGCGCCCACGTTATCCGCACCCACGGCAGCGAGGCCGTCATCGGCGGCAACGCCTCGGTCGGCCCGTTCGCCTACCTGCGCCCGGGCACCGTGCTCGGCGTCGCGGGCAAGATCGGCACCTTCGTGGAGACCAAGAACTCGACGATCGGCGACGGCTCCAAGGTCCCGCACCTCACCTACGTCGGCGACGCCACGATCGGTGAGCACACGAACATCGGGGCGTCGAGCGTCTTCGTCAACTACGACGGGGTGAACAAGCACCGCACGGTGATCGGCGACCACTGCCGCACCGGCTCGGACAACATGTTCGTCGCCCCGGTGAGCATCGGCGACGGGGCATATACCGGCGCCGGAACCGTCGTGCGGCAAAATGTACCGCCGGGAGCCCTCGCGGTCTCGGCGGGAACACAACGTGTCATCGAGGACTGGGTCGTGCGCAAGCGGCCCGACACCGCGGCGGCACAGGCAGCCATCGAGGCACTCGGCAACGCCTCTGCGGCACGCGACAAGGACCCCGGGCCCGCCTAGCGGACCCGAGAACCCCGCCGTTCGCGGCGGGGAGCCCAACCGATCGAAACCGAAACGGACAGAAGAGTTTTCATGACCTGGACCACCGACAACCAGAAGAACCTGATGCTGTTCTCTGGTCGTGCCCACCCCGAACTGGCTGAAGCGGTCGCCGACGAACTGGGCATCAAGGTGACCCCCCAGACGGCACGCGACTTCGCCAACGGCGAGCTGTTCGTCCGTTTCGAGGAGTCCGTCCGCGGCTCGGACGCGTTCGTGCTGCAGAGCTGCCCCTACCCGCTGAACCAGTGGGTCATGGAAGCCCTGATCATGATCGACGCGCTCAAGCGCGGTTCGGCCAAGCGCATCAGCGTGATCCTGCCGTTCTACCCCTACGCCCGCCAGGACAAGAAGCATCGCGGACGCGAGCCCATCTCGGCCCGCCTCATCGCCGATCTGCTCAAGACCGCGGGCGCCGACCGCATCATCACGGTCGACCTGCACACCGATCAGATCCAGGGCTTCTTCGACGGTCCGGTTGACCACATGCACGCCCTCGGCCAGCTCGCCGGCTACGTCTGCGACAACTACGGCACCGACAACGTCACCGTCGTGTCGCCGGACTCCGGTCGTGTGCGCGTCGCCGAGAAGTGGGCCGACGCCCTCAGCGGCGCTCCCCTGGCCTTCATCCACAAGACCCGTGACCCGCTGGTTCCCAACCAGGTCAAGTCGAACCGCGTGGTCGGTGAGGTCGAGGGACGCACCTGTGTCCTGATCGACGACATGATCGACACCGGCGGCACCATCGCCGGCGCGGTCCGCGTCCTGAAGGAGGCCGGTGCCGGCGACGTCATCATCGCCACCACCCACGGCGTCTTCTCCGATCCGGCCGCCGAGCGTCTCGCCGGCTGCGGCGCCAAGGAGGTCATCGCGACCGACACGCTGCCCATCCCGCCCGAGAAGCGTTTCGAGAACCTGACCGTCCTGTCGATCGCCCCGCTGCTCGCGCAGACGATCCGCGAGGTCTTCGAAAACGGTTCCGTCACAAGCCTGTTCGACGGCATCGCCTAGTCTTCTCAGTACCTCTCACCACCGCGCCCGGATGTTCTCGCGAACATCCGGGCGCGGTGTTTTGCGGGGGGGGCGAAACGAGGTCGCGGTCAGGCCCCGGCCATCCGCCGGGTCTCCGACGGCGCGACCCCGTACTTACGTCGGTAGGCGGCGGCGAAGCGGCCGGTGTGCATGACGCCCCAGCGGGTGGCGATGTCGGTGACGGTCGAGGTTCCGCCGCAGGTCAGCAGGTCGTTGTGGATGCTTTCGAGCCGGACGTCGAGCACGTACTCCATCGGACTCTTCCCCACGCATTCGCGGAAACCTTGCTGCAGGCGGCGAGCGCTGACCGCCCCGATCTCAGCCAGTTCACCCACCGTCCACGGCCGTGCCGGGTCGGCGTGGATGGCGTCGATGACGCGCTTGACCATGCGCGGCCGGGTACCGGCCAGCGGATCGTCGGTGTCGGGTAGTGCCGCGAGAACCAGTGCGGTGGTGAGCATTCCGCCGAGTTGCTCGGCCATGCGCGGGTTGCGCAGGAGGATGCTGTCACATTGCGCGACCTGTTGGCGCGCCGACCGCATCAGTCCCAGGAACTCGGCGCCGGCCCCGGTCCGCAAGTCGAGATGTCGGGTCAGCGATCGGCCGGGCCGTCCGGCGATCCGGTCGATCTCGCGCTGCAGATAGTCGCGTTCGACCTTGAAGCCGATGATCTCGCACGTCTTGCTCCAGTTGGTGATCACCGTGGGGGTGTCGGGCGGGTTGAGCGTTGCCTGACCCGGTTCGGAGACGATCGACCGGCCGTCGGTGACCGAGGCGATGCTGCCGGACAACGGGATGTTGATCGCCCATGCCCCTGGATGGTCGGAATCGATCGAGACATCCGCGCCGAAGCCGATCCGCGCGATCACCGTCGAGCCGATGGCCGTCGATTCCAGTCGATAGTGCGAGGCGTCGTCACGGGACAGCGGGCGCAGTTCATGCGGAAAATACGCATCCGCGACGACCTCATGGACCTCGTCCCAGTCCGCGATCCCCGACCCCACGACGCGACGAGGCGTCGGTGTCTGCTGCGACATCGATCCCCCGGCGCGGTCGGTCCCCGAAGCAAGTGGCTCTGCCCTCACGAGCTCCAGCGTAACTGTGACTGCCATCACTTCCAGCAGCCTGTAGCGATCCAACTCGCATCGTTGCGCACATCGGATCAGCCCTTCGCAATGCGGATCGACGGGATGTGACCGCGGTCATACGTTTGGTCGCACCGCCACACCAGACACCCCACCAGCCACTGCCAGAGCAAAGGAGCTGATCCCCATGGACCAACGCACGATGCGCAACATCTTCGGACAGTTCGCCACCGGCGTCACCGTCATCACCTGCGCGAACGACGAGGGCACCCCGCACGGCGCGACCGTCACCGCGTTCACCCCGATCTCGATCGAGCCCCGCCTCTGCCAGGTCACGCTGACCCGCAAGTCGAAGGCCTGCGGCTACCTCGACGCCGCGCCGTTCGCGGTGAACATCCTGCGGTCGGACCAGCTCGACACCGCCATGCACTTCGCGGGCAAGCCGCAGGAGCACGGGCCCGAATGGAGCTCGGACTGGCTCGTCCCCGCGCTGGCCGGCAGCGCCGCGACCCTGATCTGCAACCCTTGGGCGTCCTACGACGGCGGCGACCACGTCATCTACGTCGGCGAGATCGTCGACGCCCACGTCGACACCGACGCCGAACCACTCCTGTTCTACCGCAGCAAGTTCCACGACCTCGGCGAGACCTCCGGTGCCGCCGCGTACTGCGGCAGCCTCGACGACCCGCACAGCCGCTGGTTCGACGCAACCGCCCGGTTCACGCCGACCTGCGTGCCGCTCTCTGCCGTTTCCTGATCCCGCCCACCGACCGCAACAGAAGTGAGGACCACCATGACCGCAATCGACATCGCTCCCGACACCGAGACCACCGAGGCGACGACTGTCGACCGCTCGAAGGTGAACGTCGCCGCCGACAGCGAGGCCAACCGCACCGAGAACTTCGCCTCCAAGCCGATGACCGGCGACGAGTACATCGAGTCGCTGCGCGACGACCGCGAGATCTGGCTCAACGGTGAGCGCGTCAAGGACGTGACCACCCACGAGGCCTTCCGCAACCCGATCCGGATGACCGCCCGCCTCTACGACGCGATGCACGACCCGGCGACGAAGGACAAGGTCACCGCGCCCACGGACACCGGCAACGGCGGCGTGACCATGCCGTTCTTCCGCGCACCGAAGTCGGCCGACGACCTGCGCGCCGACCGCGACGCGATCGCCACCTGGGCGCGGATGACCTACGGCTGGATGGGCCGCAGCCCCGACTACAAGGCCAGCTTCCTCGGCACCCTGCACGCCAACTCCGAGCTGTACGCGCCGTTCCAGGCCAACGCCGAGCGCTGGTACAAGGAGTCGCAGGAGAAGGTCCTGTACTGGAACCACGCGATCATCAACCCGCCGGTCGACCGCCAGCTGCCGCCGGACGAGGTCGGCGACGTGTTCATGAAGGTCGAGAAGGAGACCGACGCCGGCCTCATCGTCTCCGGTGCCAAGGTGGTCGCGACCGGTTCGGCGATCACCAACTACAACTTCATCTCCCACTACGGCCTGCCGATCAAGAAGAAGCAGTTCGCCCTCATCTGCACCGTCCCGATGGATGCCCCGGGCGTCAAGCTCATCTGCCGCTCGTCGTACACCCAGCAGGCTGCCGTCATGGGCACACCGTTCGACTACCCACTCTCGAGCCGCATGGACGAGAACGACACCATCTTCGTCTTCGACAAGGTGCTCGTGCCCTGGGAGAACGTCTTCATGTACGGCGACGTCGACAAGATCAACGCCTTCTTCCCGCAATCCGGCTTCCTCCCCCGCTTCACCCTGCAGGGTTGCACCCGTCTCGCGGTCAAGCTCGACTTCATCGCCGGGCTGCTCCTCAAGGCGCTCGACTGCACCGGCGCGGGTGGGTTCCGCGGCGTGCAGACCCGCGTCGGAGAGGTCATCGGCTGGCGAAACCTGTTCTGGTCGTTGAGCGATGCCATGGTCAACAACCCCGAGCCGTGGATCGGCGACACGGTCATCCCCAAGCTCGAGTACGGCCTGACCTACCGGATGTTCGCCCAGCAGGGCTACCCGCGAGTGAAGGAGATCATCGAGCAGGACGTCGCCTCCGGTCTGATCTACCTGCCGTCGAGCTCGGCGGACTTCAAGAGCCCCGACGTCCGTCCGTACCTGGACAAGTACGTCCGCGGTTCCGACGGCATCCTCGCCGTCGATCGCGTGAAGGTCATGAAGGCACTGTGGGATTCGATCGGCAGCGAGTTCGGCGGCCGCCACGAACTCTACGAGCGCAACTACGCCGGCAACCACGAGGGCGTGAAGGCCGAGCTGCTCATGTTCGCCGACGCCCGCGGCACAGTCGGGGAGATGAAGGGTCTCGCCGAGCAGTGCCTGTCCGAGTACGACCTCGACGGCTGGACGGTCCCGGACCTCATCGGCAACGACGACGTCAGCTACTTCGGCAACCGCTGACGCTTTCTCGCACAGCTCTTCTCGAATACACAGCTTTCGAACCAGGAGACAACATGACCACCATCGAACGACCCCCGGCCCCCGTCGAGTCCCCCAGCGTCGACTCGCCGACCGCCGCCGGTTCCGGCAGCGCCGCCACCGCAGCCTTCGCCGGCCACCGGTTCACCGCCGACACCTCGCCGGAACGCTTGTCGGCCATCGCATCCGAGGCCTTCGCCGGTTTCAGCGCGTTGATCGACAAGTACGAGATCACCTACGACGAGTACCGGGTCCTCAAGCAGTGGCTCATCGACGTCGGCGAGGGTGGTGAGTGGCCGCTACTGCTCGACGTGTTCGTCGAACACGACATCGAAGAGGTCAACTCGCGGAAGTACTCGGGCACCAAGGGAAGCATCGAGGGTCCGTACTACCTCCCCGACGCCCCGCTGCTGCCTGCGCGCTGCACCCTCCCCATGCGCAGCGTCGACGCCCGTGAGACGCCGTTGGTGATGCACGGCCAGGTCACCGACCTCGACGGCAACCCGATGGCCGGTGCGACCATCGAGATCTGGCACGCCGACGCCGAGGGCTACTACTCGGGGTTCGCGCCGCATCTCCCGGCTTGGAACCTGCGCGGCACCGTGGTCACCGACGGTGAGGGACGCTACGAGATCACCACGATCCAGCCCGCGCCGTACCAGATCCCGACCGACGGACCGACCGGCAAGTTCATCGAGGCCGCCGGCTGGCACCCGTGGCGACCTGCGCACCTGCACCTGCGGGTGGCCGCCAAGGGTCGGCATCCGATCATCACCCAGCTGTACTTCACGGGTGGTGAGTGGCTCGACGACGACGTCGCCTCGGCGACCAAGCCGGAACTGCTGCTCGACCCGAAGCCCGACGCCGACGGCCGGAACGTCGTGCAGTACGACTTCGCACTCGACCCCGAGTAGCGATCCCACCCGCAGAACGGGTGCGCGAGCGGTCCGGGTTCTCCCCCTCTGGAGCCCGGACCGCTTTGCGCTGGGTACGGTGTCTTTCGTGGACGCGACGATCTATCACAACCCGAAGTGCTCGACCTCGCGCAAGGCGCTGCAGGCCCTCCGCGACGCCGGTATCGAACCGGCCGTCGTCAAGTACCTCGACGAGCCCTACACGCGCGAACAACTGGTGCAGCTGCTCGCCGACGCCGGGCTGACCCCCGCGCAGGCCGTGCGTAAGCGCGAGGCCCTCTACAAAGAGCTCGATCTCGCGTCGGCCGACGACGAGGCGATCCTCGACGCGATGGTCGAACACCCGATCCTCGTCGAGCGTCCGATCGTGGTGACCGACAAGGGGACCCGCATCCCGCGGCCGTTCGAGAAGCTCGACGAGATCCTCTGAAGGGGCGTCGGTCCCGGATGAACGGGACCTTGGTCGCGTCGGCCCGCGGCCCGGCGACCGATGTGTACAGCTCTGTGCCAGAACGTGATTGAGGGTTTCGTCAACCCTCTTACGCGGTTAGCATCGGCTACATGGGCTACGAAGCGAAGATGATCATCCTGTCCACCGAAAACCTGGACGAGTCGATCAAGTTCTACACCGAGACGCTGGGCATGGCGCTGAAGTTCCGCGACGGCGCCCACTTCGCCGCGCTCGACGGCGGTCCGGTGACGATCGCGCTCGCCACCGCGGTCGACCACCCGATCCCCGGCAAGGTCGTCGTCGGCATCAAGACCTCCGACGTCGATGCCGCGGCAAAGGCGATCGAGGCCGACGGTGGCGCCATCGTGAAGGGCCCGTACGACGACGCGCACGAGCGCCGTGCCGTGGTGTACGACAACCAGGGCAACGGACTCGTGTTCTACAGCCCGCTCAACCGCTGAGCGGGTATCGGCAGCGGCTTCTGCACCGACGGCAGGGCAAGAGCGGCAATTCCGCGCAGCAGGCCCTTCGCCATGTCGAAGTAGTCGAAGTAGTCGCGCCACACCACGATCCGGCCCTTACGGACCTCGAAGCGGCCGCACACCCAGAACTGCAGATGCAGCCGCCCGAAACGCAGTTCGTCGACGCGTTCGGTGAGCACGACACCCGCGTCGTCGGAACTCACGTTGAGCATCCGGTAGTTGAACCCCACCCACGACTTCTTCGCGACACCGCCGAGCACACCGGCCACCTTGCGCTTGCCGTGGATGGTCGGCAGCGAGACGTTGGTGTACGCGATGTCGTCGTCGATGGTGTCCAGCGCACCTGCGATGTCCTCGCGCGCGAATGCGTCGAGCAGGGCCGTCACGATCTCGATCGGGGTCTGTGAGGTCATGGCTGCCCAGTATGCCGGGACGGTGCTCGCTGCGGGACGCGATGTGACATCTCGGCAGGTCATCGACTATCCTTGCTCCCGTTGTCTCGGCGAGGGTGACCAAGTCACCGTGATCGGCGCGACCATCGCAGTCTCCTCGGAGCCCCCACGCGGCCCGGTGGGTGTCCGCGGTCGGTATCCGTGCCCGTTGCTCGTCGCGACGGACGAACGACCGCAACCACTGATCAGAGGAGATCACCATGGCTACTCAGGCCTCGAAGCTGGCTGTCACCACCCGTACCGAAAAGGGCAAGGGCGCCGCTCGTCGCGCTCGCCGCGAGGGCAAGGTTCCCGCCGTGCTCTACGGCCACGGCACCGACCCGCAGCACCTGCACCTCCCGGCCCGCGACTTCGCCGCGATCCTGCGTAACAACGGCCTGAACGCCATCATCGATCTCGACATCGAGGGCACCAGCCAGCTCGCGCTCACCAAGCAGGTCGACGTCCACCCGATCCGCAACTACATCGAGCACGCCGACCTCCTCATCGTCCGCCGCGGCGAGAAGGTGACCGTCGAGGTCGCCATCGTCGTCGAGGGTGACGCTGCACCGGGCACCCTGGTCGTCCAGGACGCCAGCGTCGTCGAGGTCGAGGCCGACGCTCTGTCGATCCCGGAGCAGGTCGTCGTCAGCGTCGAGGGCGCCGAGGCCGGCACCGCCGTTCACGCCTCCGATCTGGACCTGCCGGAGGGCGTCACCCTGATCGCCGATCCGGAGACCCTGATCGTCGCCGTCAACGAGGCACAGGCCGCGGCCACCGAGTCCGACGCCGACGCCGAAGGCACCGAGGACGAGGCTGCCGAGGCTCCCGCGGAGTCGGAGTAATCCGACCCCCGACTGCTCTGCACGAGTGGTGAAAATCCCTAAGTGGTGAAAATCATTGTCGGACTCGGTAATCCCGGGTCCAAGTACGAGAAGACGAGGCACAACGTCGGCGCGATGGTCGCCGACGGCCTCGTCGACTCGGCAGGCGAGCGCTGGAAGGTTCACAAGAAGTCCGGTGCGGAGGTCGCCGAGGTTCGCCTCGGCGGCCAGTCTGTTCTCGTGGCCAAGCCACGCGTCTACATGAACGAATCCGGCCGGCAGATCGGTCCGCTGGCCAAGTTCTATTCGGTCGCGCCCACCGATCTCATCGTCATCCACGACGAGCTCGACATCGACTTCGGTCTCGTGCGCCTCAAACGCGGCGGCGGCGAGGGTGGCCACAACGGGTTGCGCTCGATCAGCCAGATCATGGGTACCCGCGATTACCTGCGCGTGCGGATGGGCATCGGTCGTCCGCCCGGGCGTCAGGATCCCGCCGACTTCGTGCTCAAGCCGTTCCCGTCCGCCGACCGAGCCGAGGTCGAGCTGATGATCCGCAACGGCTGCGACGCCGTCGAACTCCTCGTCTCCCAGGATCTCGAGAGCGCACAGAACACCGTGCACGCCTGGTAGTCCCAGCTCCCTGAGGTGCGAGCGCAGCGGCCCCCCTCGCTCCCTGAGGTGCGAGCCCAGCCGCCCCCTCGCTCCCTGAGGTGCGAGCCCAGCGCCCCCCTCGCTCCCTGAGGTGCGAGCCCAGCGCCCCCTCGCTCCCTGAGGTGCGAGCGCAGCGCCCCCCAGCTCCCTGAGGTGCGAGCGAAGCGAGCCACGAAGGGCCGCCCGACGTCATCTCACCAGGCCTTCGTGGCTCGTCGCTATCGCTCCTCACACCTCAGGAAGCACCAGAAGCTATGCGTTCTCCTTGCGGAACACCGATGTGCCCCACCAGGTTCCGAGTGCGGCCAGGATGAGTGCGGCGATCACTCCCCACAGGACCTGAGCGCTGGCGAGGTCGCCGCCGAAGGTGTCGCGCACGGCGTCGACGATCCAGCGGAACGGCATGAAGTCGCTGAGCCCCTGCAGCCACGTCGGCCCGAGTGTCATGGGCAGCAGGATTCCCGACAGCAACAGCACCGGCATCATCACCATGTTGATGAGCGGGGCCATCACGTCCTCGCTCTTCGTGGTCAGTGCCAGCGCATTCGACGCCGCGGCGCACGCACCGCCGATCAGTAGTGTGATGACGATGCCGAGGACCACGCCGACGATCGATCCGCGCATCCCCATGGCGAATCCGAGGGTCACCAGGATCAACGCCTGCACCAGCAGCTGCAACATGTCGCGCATCAGGCGACCGGTGAGCAGTGCCGTCCGGCTCGCCGGGGTGACCCGCTCGGCCTCGATGACCCCCTCCCGCCATTCGCCGATCAGGCTGAAGCCGGCGAACAGCGCCCCGAACAACCCGAGCTGCACGAGGAGGCCAGGCACCAGGAAGGTGTACGGGTTGTCCGCACCACTTGGGAATTGGGAGACCAGCGGTTTGAGCAGCGGCCCGAACAGCAGCAGATAGAGGATCGGCTGCATGACGCCGATCAGGACCCAGGCGGGATTGCGAAGGTTCATCCGGATCTGACGCCGGAAGACGATGGTGCTGTCGCGGAAGAAGCTGTTCATCGGGCGACCTCCTGCTCGGTGCGTCGAGAAGACTCGTCGGAAGTGGGTGCGGCAGAGACGGATTCGATCTCGCTCGGGTCCCCGCCAGGATCTCGTTCGGTTTCGGCGTCGCGCAGGGACCGGCCGGTGAGGGTGAGGAAGACGTCGTCGAGCGTCGGACGGATGACCTCGATCGAATCGAGTGAGATACCCGAGGCGTCGAGGTCGCGGAGGAGTCCCGGCACCGCCCGGCCGGCACGCGGCACCCGCCCCCGGACGTGGCGGCCGTCCACCTCGATCCGGCCACCACCGTTGACGCCGCTGACCGAGGCGAGCTTCTCCGCAGCCGTCGTGACCGCGGCGGCGTCGGCGACCTCGAGCGCCACCAGATCGCCGGAGACCTGCGCCTTGAGGTTGCCCGGGGTGTCCGCCGCGACGATCCGCCCGTTGTCGATGATGAGAATCCGGTCCGAGAGTTCATCCGCCTCGTCCAGATAGTGCGTCGTGAGGAAGATCGTCGCGCCGCGCTCGGTCCGCAACCGGCGGATGTGTTCCCAGAGGTTGGCGCGGGCCTGCGGGTCGAGGCCCGTGGTCGGCTCGTCGAGGAAGACCAGCGACGGTTGGTGGACCAGTCCCATCACGATGTCGAGGCGCCGCTTCTGGCCCCCGGACATGTTCTTGGGCATGCGTTCCCACAGGCCGTCGAGCTGCAGTTCGGAGAACAACGCCTGCCCGCGACGCGTCGCCTCGGCCCGCGACAGTCCGTAGAGCATCCCGTGGTCGACGATCTCGTCGCCGGCCTGGGCCTGGCTGAACGTGCCCCCGGCCTGGGACACGTAACCGATACTGCGGCGCACCGACACCGGATCGGCGACGACGTCGAACCCGTTGACCGTCGCGGTCCCCGCGGTCGGCCGCAACAGCGTGGTCAGCATCCGCAGCGTCGTCGTCTTGCCGGCGCCGTTGGGCCCGAGGAAGCCGACCACTTCCCCTTCGGCGACGTCGAGGTCGACGCCGTCGACGGCTCGCACCTCGCGCTTCTTCTTTCCCTTCCCGGTGGTGAACACCTGGACCAGACCACGAGCATGGATCATGCGGACTCCCCTTCTTTTCGACGCCGACGTGATGTGTCGACCGATCTGGGGCCCAGTTTTCATCGCAAAGAGGACACATTCGGTCCGCTTCGGCGGCGGATACCGAAATCGGTCGGTAACGATGTGCGAGGGGGATGCGGTACTTCCTAGTAAGTGGCCGGGTGAGTACCGTCGTATGTCGGGTCACATATTCGGAAGGAAGACCATGGCAGTCATCGCGGACACCTCAGGGATCAACAACATCGGCATGCTCGGGATCGGCGCCTATCGCCCCGAGCGTGTGGTCACCAACGACGAGATCTGCGAGCACATCGATTCCTCCGACGAGTGGATCTACACCCGCACCGGAATCAAGACCCGCCGCTTCGCCCGCCGCGACGAGAGCGTCATGGAGATGTCGGTCAACGCCGGACGCAAGGCCATCGCCAACGCCCTGCTGCACGGTTCCGACATCGACGCGGTCATCCTCGCCACCAACACGCACCTGCTCCTGACCCCGGCCGGCGCGACCAAGGTGGCCACCGAGCTCGGTTGCAACGGCGTTCCCGCCTTCGACGTCACCGTCGGCTGCGCCGGCTTCGGCTACGGCATGGCCCTCGCCTCGGACATGATCCGCGGCGGCAGCGCCACCAACGTGCTGGTCATCGGCGCCGAGCAGCTCTCGGTGGCCCTCGACATGACCGACCGCACCAACTGCTTCATCTTCGGTGACGGCGCCGGTGCCGTGGTCGTCGGACCCACCGAGGAACAGGAACTCGGCCCGGTGGTCTGGGGTTCGGACGGCTCGCAGTTCAACGCCATCCGCCAGGACTTCGACTGGGTGACCTTCCTCGACGGTGACCGCGTCCAGCGTCCCTACCTCCGCATGGAGGGCACCGCGGTGTTCCGGTGGGCCGCCTTCGAGATGGGCAAGGTCGCCGTCCGCGCCCTCGAGGCCGCCAAGATCGGTTCCGAGGACCTCGACGTCTTCGTCCCCCACCAGGCCAACGCGCGCATCAACGAACTGCTCGCCAAGAACCTGAAGCTGCGCGACGACGCCGTCGTCGCCAACGACATCGAGTACACCGGCAACACCTCCGCCGCTTCGATCCCGCTCGCCATGGAGGACCTGCTGTCCACCGGCAAGGCACAGCCCGGTCAGACCGCGCTCCTCCTCGGCTTCGGCGCCGGCCTCTCCTACGCCTCGCAGGTCGTCAAACTTCCCCCTGTGCCGTTCGAGTAAGACACCTCCTTCCAGATGCGGCAGTTGGTCCCGGATTCCGGGACCAACTGCCGCATCTGTTTCAGGGGTCGAGTGCCTGACGGACGCGGTCGACGACGTACCCAGGACGTTCCTTGAGGTCAGCCCACGTGAAGTTCAAGACCGTCCAGCCCTGAGCGATCAGGTCGTTTCGACGACGCCGGTCGCGCTGGAAGGTCTCGGCGTCGCGGTGGTACGCCATCCCGTCGATCTCGACGGCGAGCATCTGCTCCGGGAAAGCGACGTCCACGAAGTAGCCCTCGACGGGATGGTTGGACACGAATCCCTCGACCCCTCCCTGTCGAAGCAGATCGACTGCGAGGCGCTCGGCCTCAGAGCGAGCGCCCTCCTCGACCCCGGCGATGAGAGACGCGATACCCGGTGCATCGGCCCTTTTACGACGGCGCTTCGCTGCGGTTCGCAACTGCTCGATCGACACGCGGCGCAACAACAGCGCGGCATCGAGGACTGTGCTGTCCTTCTCGACCGAGGCCTCCAGCACAGACAGCGGCAACGAGGTGACCAGCAGATCATCCCGGGTGACCGTCTCGGCGTCCTCGAGCTTCCGATACCGGATACGAACGCCGTCGACCGACTTCGCGTGCCTCGACCGCGGTGCGGTCACCGTCAGCTTCTTCGGTGGATCATCGACGATCCCGTGCCACCATGCAGCGCCCAGACCGGACAGGGCGGCACCGCGACCGACTTCGGCGACCGCGAGCCGAGCACGCGTCCTGGCCGTGACCGGGTGGTCGGCGAGCGTATAGACCCCACGCGACTGAGGTGTCCACAGCCCGGAGTCCACACGTCGATGGACACCCGACTTCGTCATCCCGAACTCGAGGGCGTCGGCGATCGTCACGACGCCGTCGCGGGCGAGCGCGTGACGTCGGAGGCGGGAAGGCGTCTGCACGACGATTGGACGCACCGACCCTCACATCGGTTCCCAGAATCTGGGATTGCGGCAATTGGTCCAGTATACCGGCACCAACTGCCGCAACATCATTGATGGTGAGTTTGGAGCCCTCCCACCAGCCGAGTAGCCTCGAATCTCGTGAGTTCTGACGTCGCAACCGAGGTCAAGCGCCGACGTACCTTCGCGATCATCTCCCATCCGGACGCCGGTAAGTCGACCATGACCGAGGCCTTGGCGCTGCATGCGCGCATGATCAGCGAGGCGGGTGCGATCCACGGCAAGGCAGGACGCAAGTCCACCGTCTCCGACTGGATGGAGATGGAGAAGGCCCGCGGCATCTCGGTCAGCTCGACCGCCCTGCAGTTCAACTATCTCGCCGAGCACAGCGAGCCGGGCATCCCGAGCGTCATCAACCTGGTCGACACCCCCGGTCACGCCGACTTCTCCGAGGACACCTACCGCGTCCTGACCGCGGTCGACGCCGCGGTGATGCTCATCGACGCGGCGAAAGGCCTCGAGCCGCAGACCCTGAAGCTGTTCCAGGTGTGTCGCCACCGCGGCATCCCGGTGATCACGGTCATCAACAAGTGGGACCGCCCAGGTCAGACGCCGCTCGAACTGATCGACGAGATCACCGAGCGCATCGGCCTCACCCCGACCCCGCTGTTCTTCCCGGTCGGCATCGCCGGCGACTTCCGCGGTCTGCTCGACCGCCGCACCGGCGAGTACGTGCACTTCACCCGCACCGCCGGCGGCGCCAAGATCGCCCCGGAAGAGATCATGAGCGCCGACGACGCGGCGGCACGCGAGGGCGACGAGTGGACCGCGGCCGTCGAGGAGAGCGAACTGCTCTCCGAGATGGGCCAGGACCACGACCAGGAGATGTTCCTCGCCGGCCAGACCTCGCCGATGATCTTCGCCTCGGCGATGCTGAACTTCGGTGTGCGGCAACTGCTCGAGGTGCTCGTCGAGCTCGCTCCCCCGCCCGCCGGCCGCGTCGACATCGAGGGCAACGAACGTCCGGTCACCGACCCGTTCAGCGCCGTCGTGTTCAAGGTGCAGGCCGGCATGGACTCGAGCCACCGAGATCGCTTGGCGTACATGCGGATTGTGTCCGGCGAGTTCGAACGCGGCATGGTCGTCACCCACGCGCAGACCGGGAAACCGTTCGCCACCAAGTACGCTCAGGCCGTCTTCGGCCGGGACCGTTCCACTGTCGACACCGCCTACCCGGGCGACGTCGTCGGCCTCGTGAACGCGACCGCACTGGCCCCCGGCGACACCCTCTTCGACGGCCCGAAGGTGCAGTTCCCGCCGATCCCGTCGTTCGCGCCGGAGCACTTCTCGACGCTGCGTGCGACCACCGCCGACAAGTACAAGCAGTTCCGCAAGGCGATGGATCAGCTCGACAGCGAGGGTGTGGTGCAGGTGCTGCGCAACGACACCCGCGGCGACATGTCGCCGGTGCTGGCCGCGGTCGGTCCGATGCAGTTCGAGGTCGTCACCGCCCGCATGAAGGCCGAGTTCAACGTCGACACCATCATCGAACCACTTGGCTACACGCTCGCCCGACGCACCGACGCCGAGAGCGCGCCCGAGCTCGACCGGCAGCGCGGCGTAGAGGTGTTCACCCGCACCGACGGCGCGGTCCTCGCCCTCTTCAGCGACAAGTGGCGCCTGCAGTACATCGAGAAGGAACACCCCGATCTGACGCTGCAACCCCTTGTCGCCGCGGCGGATTGAGCCGATGAGGCGTTCCCTCGTGCGCAACTCCGGTGTCGGCGCGCTCGCCGTGGTGTCCGCGGCAACGCTCCTGATGTCGGGATGCGCCGGCAACCCTGCACCGGCTCCCACGTCGACGAGCGCGGCCCCCACGCCGACCGCGCGCCCGATCGATCCGGCGAAATGCGCGGAGAAACCGCCGCAGGGCAAGGTCGACCGCGGCGGGCACGACCTGACCTTCCGTTCCGGCGACCTCCAGATCGCGATCACCGAGCCGGCCGCCACGACGAGCGGGCCGCCGGCCACCGGAAGCGGCAAGAGCGCCGACGAGGCGATCAGTTGTTACGAGTTCAAGCGCTGGGGTCCCGAGCAGCCCGACGTCCCGCCGGACTCACTGTTGTTCGTGTTCAAGGGAATCGGGACCGACGGCGCCCAGATCGAGTTCCCCATCAGCGAATTGACCGGCGGCACGGTCCCACCCGCCGGCGGCGGACCGCGCCCCACCGCGGGGCCGCTGACCAAACCGATCAACGCGCAGATCGGCGTCTCGATCGACGGTGTCTACCACCAGTCGTCGGCGTGCCAGCTCAGCATCACCGGGATGTCGGGCAAACTCGCGGCCGGGTCGTTCACCTGCCCGGAGGCCTCCCGCGTCGACGCGAATCCGTTCGCACCCGACGACGACGTGGCCTACGACGCCGACGAGTCGTCAGCCAGCCCGAAGCCCGACGCCGGGACCCCGCCGACCGTCGTGCTGTCCGGACGGTTCCAGCTCAGGCCGTAGGGGTTTCGATACGGCTCGTCGCAGGCTCCTCGCCTACTCAACCAGCGAGAAGACCGGACTCATCGCAGCTCCTCGCCTACTCAACCAGCGAGAAGGCTGGGCTCCTCGCCTACTCAACCAGCGGACACAGCTCACGCACCCACGATCCGCGCGACGACCGCCGGATCGACGTCGTCGATCGCTGCGGGGTCGAAGGACGGGTTGCGGTCTTTGTCGACCAGCACCGCCCGCACTCCCTCGCGGAAGTCGTTCGTGGCCGTGATCTGTTCTGCCGCATGCAGTTCGCGGTCGAAGCACTCGTCGATCCCGGACTGCGCGCCGGCGTTGATCATCGCGGCCGTCACCCAAAGGCTGGTGGGTGAGGCCTTCTCGAGCAGGCCGATCATCTCCTCGGCCCACTCATCGCCGATCGCTCCGCGCAGACCACCGACGATGGCGTTGATGTTGTCATCGGCGAAATACTCACCGATCTTGCGGAGCGGGACATCGCTGGTCTCCGTGGTCCCCGAAGTCGCCAGCGCGTCGGCCAGCGGATCCCCGGAACGGATCGACTCGGCGACGCCGGCGATATCGGCCGAGGCCACGAAATGTGTTGCCAGGCCGACGGCCACCGCGTCGACGCCGCGGATGCGCGCGCCGGTGAGACCGAGCCACATGCCGACGCCCTCGGGCAGCCGCGGGAGGAAGTAGGTGGAACCGATGTCGGGGAAGAAGCCGATCGCGGTCTCGGGCATCGCGATCATCGCCTTCTCGGTGACCACGCGGATCTCACCGTGCACGCTGATGCCGAGTCCGCCACCCATGGCCGCGCCGTCGATGAGGCTCACATACGGCTTGGGGTAGTCGGCGACCATCTGGTCCAGCCGGTACTCACTGCTGAAGTAACGGGTGATGGCCTTGGTGTCGCCGTCGAGTGAGTGCTCGCGGATCGCCCGGATGTCGCCGCCTGCGCAGAAGGCGCGGTCGCTTGCGGAGGTGACGAGGACGGTCTCGATCGAGTCGTCGTCGCCCCACTCGCCGAGCGTGACGTATATGTCGTCGATCATGGTCTGGTCCAGCGCGTTCAGGGCTTTCGGTCGGTCGAGGACGATCTCACCGACGCCGTTGGACACCGAGGTACGAATGAAGGACATGCCCTCAACCGTAGCGGTGAGGGAAGAGAAGCCGGAGAAAACCCGTTGGCAGACCCGGACGCATCCATTACCGTGGAGCCCGCAACCGCTGCCGACCCGAGGAGTGATCCCACACGATGAAGAACTGAAGTGGCCCCGGCCGATGCGCGATGTCGTACAGACACCCGTCGGTGAATCCGAACCACTTCAGGAGATCTCGTGTCCACTCCCCTGTCCTTTTCCTCCCAGCCGTCGATCGTGCTGTCCGATGTCTCGTTCATCTGGCCCGACGGCACCGCGGTCTTCGATCACCTCAATCTGACGCTGGGCGCGTCCACGTACTCGCTGATCGGTGCCAACGGCGCAGGTAAATCGACCTTGCTCGGCCTGATCTCGCAGCGTCTCCGCCCAGCCTCGGGCAGTGTGAGCATCGCCGGGATCACGTCCCCGCCGGAGGTGGGGGTCGTTCCGCAGGACCCCCAGTCGGATCCGGAGTCGACCGTCTCCGCAGCACTCGGCATCGACTCCATCCGCAGCGCGATCCGTCGCATCGAGGGCGGTTCGGTCGACGCCGACGACTTCGACGCCGTCGGTGACGACTGGGATGTCGAGGAGCGAGCGATCGGGCTCCTCGCCCAGATGGGGCTGCCCACCGACCTCGACCGTCGGGTCGGCGCCATGTCCGGCGGCGAGGCGACGCTGCTGTCGATCGTCGCCGCACTCATGCGCCGACCCTCGGTCCTGCTGCTCGACGAGCCGACGAACAATCTCGACACCAGTTCACGGACAAGGCTTTTCGATGCCATCGACGCTTTCACCGGCACGGTGATCGTGGTGAGTCACGACCTCGAACTGCTCGAGCGTGTCGACGCGACGCTCGAGTTGTACCGGGGTCGGGTGCGTGTGTTCGGCGGCCCGTACTCGCACTACCGCGAGATCGTGGACGCCGAACAGGAGGCGGCCGAGGCGGCCATGGCGACCGCGACCGGCGACCTGCGCAAGCAGCGTCGGGAGCTGGTCGACGCACAGATCAAACTCGATCGCCGCGCCCGCACCGCCGCGACCGCCGAACGCGAGAAGCGGGTGCCGAAAATCATCTCGCACCTGCGTCGCGGTGAGGCGCAGGTGTCGGCCGGGAAGTTGCGCAACGCCCATCAGGACGACGTGGCGGCGGCCGCCTCCCGGCTCGACGAGGCGCGCGAAGAGGTCCGCAAGGATCGCACCGCCCGAATCGTGGTGCCGGAGGCCGACGTACCGTCGCGGGCCCAGGTCGTCACCGACGACCGACTCCGAATCGACGGACCGGAACGCATCGCGCTGGTGGGGCCCAACGGTTCCGGGAAGTCGACACTCATCACCGACCTCATCGCGCGCGAGGCCGTCGTCGTGCCGTATGCGTATGTGCCGCAACAGATCGTCTTCGACGACCCGTCGATGTCGATCGCCGGCCTGGTGTCGGCGCATCATCCGGACATCGGCACTCAGGAGGTGCGTTCACATCTGGCACGGTTCTTGTTCCGCGGTGCACGCGCCGACCGCGCGCTCGAGGAGCTCTCCGGCGGCGAGCGATTGCGCGTCGGCCTCGCTGACGCACTCCTCGGCAACCCGACCCCGAAGCTGCTGATCCTCGACGAGCCGACCAACAACCTGGACCTCGACACGGTCACCCAGTTGGTCAACGCGCTCGATAGCTGGAATGGCGCGCTGCTCGTCGTCTCCCACGACGCCGGGTTCCTGGATCGCATCGGGATCGACCGTCGCGTCGTGGTGAGTGCGTTGTCACCAGCGCAGAACTCCGACACATAGGCAGTTCCTCAGGGCGCCTGAGCCGCCCCCACATTGAGCGTGACGGGGGTCTCGTGATCGGATGATTGTTGCGCACCGCAACTCCCCCGCGGTGCGTCGCGACGATGACAGCCAGGAGGTCGGATGGCCACGATCGAGGTGACCGGTCGCCGCCAGCAGCAGGCCTGGGCCGACAAGGTCCTCCCGCCCGTCGAAGAGGTGCGGCCGGGTCTGTGGTCGATCCCGGTGCCGATGGGCCCCAACCCGTTGCGCTACGTCCTGGTCTACGCCCTCGCGCTGCCCGACGGCGGGCTGGCGCTGATCGACGTGGGGTGGCCGTCCGACGAGTCGTGGCGTGCTCTCGTCGACGGCATCCGCAGCACCGGTCACGATGTCACCGACGTCCGGTCGGCGGCCATCACCCACTTCCACCCGGATCACTTCGGTCTCGTCCCGAGGCTGCTCGAGCACACCGATGTCGAGCTGCTGATGCACCGTGATGATGCCAGCCACCTGCGCTACCACTCCGACGACGAGGTCGAGAGCCAGCTCGACGAGGCGCGGTGGGAGCTGCGGGTTCTCGGCGCCCCGGCCGACGTCGCGGGCCTGGGGCTCGTCGACTTCGTCCGGCTTCCCGACGGTCGGACCATCGACACGGAGCTGACCGCCGATGCCCCGCTCGACATCCCGGGCTGGAATCTGCGTGCCGTCTGGACGCCCGGCCATACCCCGGGCCACCTGTGCTTCGCCGACGACGACGCGGGGATCATCTTCACCGGCGATCACTTGCTGCCGCGGATCAGCCCCAATGTCTCCACCAGTCCCATGCAGACGCAGAGCCCGCTGGCGGATTACCTGGTCTCACTGGCCAACACCGAGAAGATGCGGGAACACGAGGCCCTGCCGTCGCACGAGTACCGGTTCCGCGGACTGGGCGCTCGGGTCACCGGACTCCTGTCGCATCACGAGGAACGTCTCACCGAGATCACCGAGGCGGTCGCCGCGCGCCCGGAGTCCACGGCATGGGAGATCACCCAAAACGTCGGCTGGTCCCGCCCGTTCAGCGACCTCAACCTGACGATGAAGCGTCTCGCACTGCGCGAGACCGACGCGCATCTGCTGGTCCTCAGCGAGCGCGGCATCCTCACCTCGACACCAGCCCCGACCGTGACCGACCTCGCCGACACCACGGTCGAGCCCGTCCGATGGTCGCTGGCGACGGTGTCCGAACACCGCACCGCGGCGTCGACCCTGTCGATGCCGGACTGACCCCGAACGAGACTCCGCCGGTGAACGTCTCACCGGCTGCCCCACCGATCAACAGAGGAGATCCCCCATGAGCGCCGTGCTCACCGAGTTCGCCGACGGAGTCGCCGTCATCACGATCAACCGTCCCGAGGCGAAGAACGCCGTCAATCTCGAAGTATCCGAGGGAATCGCGGCCGCCCTCGACGAGCTCGAGTCGCGCGACGATCTCACGATCGGCATCCTCACCGGCGCCGGCGGCACGTTCTGTGCAGGCATGGACCTCAAGGCGTTCTCGCGCGGCGAGCAGGTCTCGCTGAAGGACCGCGGTTTCGGTGGTCTCACCGAGGCCCCGCCGAGCAAGCCGCTCATCGCCGCGGTCGAGGGTTGGGCCCTGGCCGGAGGCTGTGAGCTCGCACTGTCCGCCGACCTCGTCGTCGCCGCCGACAACTCCAAGTTCGGCATCCCCGAGGTCAAGCGCGGTCTCGCCGCGGCAGCGGGCGGCCTCCTGCGCCTGCCGAAGATCCTCCCCTACCAGGTCGCAATGGAGATGGCCCTGACCGGTGATCCGCTCACCGCCGAGCGCGCCCACCAGTTCGGCCTGGTCAACAAGGTCACCGCGCCCGGTGAGGCGCTCGCCGGTGCCCGTGAGCTCGCCGCGAAGATCGCCGCCAACGGTCCGCTCGCGGTCAAGGCCACCAAGCAGGTCACCTCGATGGCAATCAACTACACCGACAAAGACCTGATCAAGAAGCAGTGGGAGTACCTCACCCCGGTCTTCTCCTCCGAGGACGCGCAGGAGGGTGCCAAGGCGTTCGCCGAGAAGCGCGCACCCCAGTGGCGGGGCCGCTGACCATCACTGCGGGCGGGCCGCTGACTGTGGGAAAGGGCGATCACTAGAGTGACCGGTGTGGACCTGCACCTCGTGACCTACTTCGTCGCAGTCGTCGACCACGGTGGGATCACGAAGGCCGCCCAGTCGCTATACATCTCCCAGCCCTCCCTGTCGCAGGCCATCCGGACGCTCGAGAAGCGTCTCGGCGTCACGTTGTTCGACCGGACCGGACGCCGCCTCGAACTGACCGAGGCGGGCCGCAAGCTCGACGACGCGGCACGACGCATCCTCGCCGACGTCGAGCGCGCCAAGCGCAAGGTCGACGCGGTCCGGGAGCTGCGGTCCGGACGCGTCGACGTGGTGACCTACGCGGCCTTCAGCATCGACCCGCTCGTCGACGTCGTCCGACTGTTCCGGGAGCGCTTCCCCCGGCTCGCGGTTCGCGTCCTCGCCGCCGACGGCCCGGCCGGCGTCCTCTCCGCATTGCGTTCCGGCGACGCGGAGATCGGGGTCATCGACTCCTCGGCCGAACACGCGACGTTCTCGGCCATCCCGATGACGGAGCAGGAGCTCGTGGTGGCGGCTCCCGACGCCCTGGTTGCCGGGTTCCCGAACACCGTGCCGCGGAGTGCGATTCGGTCGGTCCCGCTGGTCATCGATCACAGCGATCAGCACACCGCGGCCCTACTCGCCGATCTGCTCGACGAAGCCGCCGGCAACGTGGTCGTCGACTGCCCGTTACCCGCGGCCGTCTGGAATCTCGTCGAACGTGGAACGGCTGCAACGGTTGTCCCGCGCACCGTGGCCGACAAGCAGCTCGCCGGCACCCGGCAACTCGTACTCGATCCGCCGTTGACACGACCGTGGGGACTCGTGCTGCGTTCGGGTCTCCCCTCGCCCGCGGCACTCGCCTTCATCTCCGCGGCCCGGGCCCATTCCGGTCTGAGCCAGGAGCCGACCGAGACAGCGGACTGGTAGGCCACCATGGAATTACGCCAGGTCGAATACTTCCTCGCCGTCGTCGAGAACCAGGGCATCGGCGGTGCCGCCACCGCGCTGGGCGTCGCGCAGCCGACGGTCTCGCAGGCGTTGCGGGCGCTCGAACGCGAACTCGGCGTGCAGCTGTTCCACCGCATCGGTCGCGGCATGGTGTTGTCGGCGGCCGGCCGCACGATGGTGGGTCCGGCCCGCCAGATCATCCGCGACGTCGATGCCGTCGGCGATCTCCTCGCCGCCGAGGAGGACGAACTCACCGGACACCTCGATCTGCTCGCGTCCCCGGCCACGGCCGTCGGCCCGGTCGTCGACCTCATCGCCCGCTTCCGCGACATCTATCCGCGAGTGTCGGTGCGGCTCGGCGACTTACGCGATGAGACGCGGGCCGCGTCCACCATCGAGGACGGACACTGCGAGTTCGCCGTCGCCCACCTGCCGATCGCCGGTGACGCGCTCGAGGTCATCGAACTCGGCGAACACGAGTACGTCCTCGTCTACCCCGAGGGAGCCGAGGTCCCCGAGGGGCCGATCCCGCTGGGCAATCTCCCGACGTACCCGATGGTCTTCGTGCCGCGTGGGCAGTCGGTGGCCGACGAACTCGAGGAGGCCATCCGCGTCGGCGGGATCCGACCGCCCCTCGCCGTATTGTCCGAACATCGCGAGGAGCGACTCCCCATGGTGCTGGCGGGAATCGGCGGCACCCTGCTGGAACGTTCGATGGCCGACACCGCCGTCGACCGCGTCGTCATCCGCGAGACCGAACCCCGCTTCGTACGACCGTTCGCGATCGCCTTCGACCCCGCCTCCCTGTCCCCGGTGGGCCAGGCCTTCGTGGAACTCATTCGCGCACAGGTGGGTTAGCGGTTTCGATACGGCTCGTCGCAAGCTCCTCGCCTACTCAACCAGCAGAAGGTACGCCCCCGGTGGGCCAGGCCTTCGTAGAACTCATTCGCGCACAGGTGGGTTAGCGGTTTCGATACGGCTCGTCGCAAGCTCCTCGCCTACTCAACCAGCAGAAGGTACGCCCGCCCCGGCCGAGTAGCGGCGCCCCAGCAGAGCAACACGACGCCCCCACCCCGCCGGCCGAGTAGCGTCGACCGAGCGGAGCGAGGGCGCCGCGTATCGAGGCCCGTCAGGCAACCCGCTCGAAGACCGCGGCGAGTCCCTGGCCGCCGCCGATGCACATCGTCTCGAGGCCGTAGCGACCCTCGCGGCGCTGCAGTTCGCGTGCCAGTGAGGCCAGCATGCGACCGCCGGTCGCGCCGACCGGATGGCCCAGCGAGATACCCGAGCCGTGGACGTTGGTGCGGTCGAAGTCGCCTCCGGAACCGAACCGCCCGAAACCCCATTCGCGGGTGACGGCGAGCGCTTGGGCGGCGAAGGCCTCGTTGAGTTCGATGAGGTCGATGTCGGCGAGGGTCAGACCGGCCTTGGCCAGTGCCTTCTCGGTGGCCGGCACCGGGCCGATACCCATGGTGCGGGGCGGGACGCCGGCGAGACCCCAGGACACGAGCTTGACGAGCGGGCGCAGGCCCAGCTTCTCGGCGACCTCGGTGGTGGTGACGATCGCCATCGACGCGGCGTCGTTCTGTCCGCTGGCGTTGCCGGCGGTCACGGTGGCCTCCGGATCGGCCTTGCCCATGATCGGCTTGAGCTTGGCCAGCGACTCCAGCGAGACGTCCGGGCGGGGATGCTCGTCGGTGTCGATGACCTGGTCGCCGCCGCGGCCGGGAACGGTGACCGGGATGATCTCCTCGGCGAGCACGCCGTCCTTCTGGGCACGCACTGCGCGCGTGTGGGATTCGACGGCGAGCTCGTCCTGCTCCTCGCGCGAGATCTCGTACTCCTTGCGGAGGTTCTCGGCGGTCTCGATCATGCCGCCGGGCACCGGGTAGTTCTTGCCACCTGCGGTCGAGCGGGCGCGGACGAGGCTGTCGTGCATGGCGATTCCGGTGCGCGCACCGCCCCAGCGCATGTCGACGGAGTAGAAGGAGGCGTTGCTCATCGACTCGGCACCACCGGCGACGACGAGATCGTTGTCGCCCGAGGACACCTGGTAAGCGGCCTGGATGACGGCCTGCAGACCCGAGCCACAGCGGCGGTCGATGTGCATGCCGCCCACCGTGATCGGCAGCCCGGCGTCGAGTGCGATGACGCGGCCGAGGGCCGGCGCCTCACTGTTGCCGTTGCAGTGCCCGAGGATCACGTCCTCGACCTTCTCCGGGTCGATGCCGGTGCGCTCGAGCAATCCCTTGAGCGCCGTGACACCCAGGTCGACCGCGGTGAGGCTCTTGAACATCCCGCCGTAGCGGCCGATCGGGGTACGTACCGGCTCACAGATGACGACGTCTCGCATGGTTGACCTTTCGCGAAATTCGGGGTGGAAGAGTTTGGGTGAGAACAGGTCTCACATGAAGCGGCCGCCGGTCACCTCGAGCACGGTGCCGGTCATGTACGACGACATGTCCGAAGCGAGGAACAGTGCGACACTGGCGACCTCGCCGACCTCGCCTGCACGGTGCATGGGGATCTCCGACATCTTCTGGTCCCAGGCCTTCTGCGGCATCGCCTCGGTCATCGCCGAGCGGATGAGGCCGGGCTGGATCGCGTTGACGCGCACGCCGTGGTGGGCCATCTCCTTGGCCGCGGCCTTGGTCATGCCGACGATGCCCGCCTTGGCGGCGGAGTAGTTGGTCTGGCCGACCATGCCGACCTTGCCCGACAGCGACGAGATGTTGACGATCGCTCCGTGCTTGGCCTCGCGCATGATGGCGGCGGCCTTGCGGGTGCCGTTCCAGGTGCCCTTGAGGTGGACCGAGATGACCAGGTCGAAGTCCTCTTCGGTCATGGTGCGCATGGTGGCGTCGCGGGTGATGCCGGCGTTGTTGACCAGGACGTCGAGCGAGCCGAAGCCGTCGACCGCCTCGGCGAGCAGCGCGTCGACCTCGTCACCGTTGACCACATTGCATTTCACGGCGCGGGCGACGTCGCGGCCGCCGAGCTTGTCGGCGGCGGCCTGCGCGGCGTCGAGGTTGAGATCACCCACGACCACCTTGGCGCCCGCGTCCACGAAGGACCGGGCGATCTCGAAGCCGATGCCCTGGGCGCCACCGGTCACGACGGCGGTACGTCCCTCGAGGAGCGGCTGGGCGGTGGTGGATGACATCTTCGGGTCCTTCCCATGGGGGTTCTGGTGCAGACACCAGCGGCTGGAGGCGCCGGGTGATGTCAGTAATCTAACCCGCGAATCCGGCGTCGAACGCGTTCGTTTCATACGCAACGGCTATCGGAGCGATCCCGGTTTCGTATTGGACCCCTCACCGTGGACGCGCAAGAGTGGCACCATGACCGGAGTGATGCAACAACCGACCGCCACCTCGCAGGTGAGCGCGGAAGACTTCGCCGACATCCTGGCGGCGACTCGAGAATTCGTGCGCGAGGTCGTCGTGCCCCGCGAACAGGAAATCCTCGACACCGATGCGATTCCCGAGGACATCCGCCAAACCGCAAAGGACATGGGCCTTTTCGGCTACGCGATCCCACAGGAGTGGGGCGGCCTCGGGCTCGACCTGACCCAGGACGCCGAACTGGCGATGGAGCTCGGCTACACCTCACTGGCACTGCGCTCGATGTTCGGCACCAACAACGGCATCGCCGGCCAGGTGCTGGTGAACTTCGGCACCGACGAGCAGAAGGCCGCCTGGCTGGAGAAGATCGCCTCCGGTGAGGTCGTCGCATCCTTCGCACTGACCGAACCGGGCGCCGGCTCGGACCCCGCGGGCCTGCGCACCAAGGCCGTTCGCGACGGCGACGACTGGGTCATCTCCGGCGAGAAGCGCTTCATCACCAACGCGCCGCTGGCCGACCTGTTCGTCGTGTTCGCCCGCACCCGCCCGGCCGACGAGAACGGCACCGGCATCGCGGTGTTCCTCGTCCCGGCCGACTCGGCCGGACTCACTGTCGGCGCCAAGGACCGCAAGATGGGCCAGGAGGGCGCCTGGACCGCCGACGTCCACTTCGACGGTGTGCGCGTCCCGAACGCCGCACTCATCGGAGGCAGCGAGGACGTCGGCTACAAGGCCGCGATGATGTCCCTTGCCCGCGGTCGCGTGCACATCGCCGCACTGTCGGTCGGTACCGCCCAGCGCGCGCTCGACGAGTCGATCGCCTGGGCCGCGACCGCCACCCAGGGCGGCAACCCGATCGGCGAGTTCCAGCTGGTCCAGGCCATGCTGGCCGACCAGCAGACCGGTGTGATGGCCGGTCGCGCCCTGGTGCGCGAGGCCGCCCGGGCCTGGGTCGACAACACCGACCGGCGCGTCGCACCGTCGGCCGCCAAGCTGTACTGCACCGAGATGGTGGGCAAGGTCGCCGACCTCGCCGTCCAGATCCACGGCGGCAGCGGCTACATGCGCGACATCCCGGTGGAGCGCATCTACCGCGAGGTCCGCCTGCTGCGCCTCTACGAGGGCACCAGTGAGATCCAGCGCCTCATCATCGGACGCAACCTCTACAAGCAGGGCACCAAGAACGCCCAGCGCTGAGCTCACGACAAAGCGGCCGGCCATCCTCCTCAGAGGGGGGGCCGGCCGCTTTGTCTGTGCATCTCCGGAAGAGATATAGCCCGAAACCGCGCTGAGCGCGGTTTCGGGCTATGAGGTTTCGACGGGGCTCAACCGGCGGAACCGCGAGGGCTCAACCGGCGGAACCGCGAGGGCTCAACCGGCGGAACCGCGAGGGCTCAACCGGCGAAGAGGGTCAGGCGTGCGTCAGACGCTCGCGCAGGGCGACCTTCTGGATCTTGCCGGCCGCCGAGGTCGGCAGTTCCTCCACGACGACGACGTCGCGGATCTTCTTGTACGGCAACACCTGTTCGGCGACGAACGCGGCGACCGCATCCTCGTCGACGACGTGGCCGTCCTTGGGGACCAGGAACGCGACCGGTTCCTGGCCGATTGGTCCGGCCTCGCGTCCGACCACCGCGGCGGCCGCGATATCGGGGTGGGTCACCAGGATCTCCTCGAGCTCACGCGGATACACGTTGTAGCCCTTGTAGATCAGCATGTCCTTGGCGCGGTCGCAGATGTAGATGTAACCGTCTTCGTCGCGGAAGGCGATGTCGCCGGTGTCGAGCCAGCCGTCGACGAACTGTTCCGCGGTCTTCTCGGGATGTCCGAGGTAACCGTCGGTGACCTGCGGTCCACGGACCCAGAGCTGTCCCCGCTCCCCCGCCGGCAGGACGACGGTCGGGTCGTGTGCGGCGCGGATCTCGACCTCGGTGTCGAAGGTCGGGAGTCCGACGCTGCCGAGCCGGTACTGACCTTCGGCGGTCAGCGGCGCCGAGGACACCAGGCAGGTCGCCTCGGTGAGGCCGTAGCCCTCGATGATCGCCGCGGCGGGGAATGCCTTCTCGAGCTGTTCGAGCGTCACCAGGTCGATCGGCGCGGCGCCCGAGGACACGACCCGCACCGAGGTCAGGTCGCGTGACTCGACATCGGGGTGGACGGCCAGCGCATGCCACATCGCCGGGCTACCGGTCACATACGACGCCCGGTACTGCTCGATCAGCGCGAGCATCCGGCCGGGTTCGAATCGTCCGGCGAGCACATGCGTTGCACCACACAGCAACAGGAACGTCATGTTGATCAGCGCGTGGGCGTGGAACAGTGGTGACACGACGACGGTCGCGGCGCCACCCGGAACCACTCCGCGATCGGAGCCCGGGCGCGGAGTCAACCGCAACAGGCCGTCGTCGCCGACCTCGATCGCATGCCCGGCACGCCAGCCGATCATCTGGGTGGCGTTGCCGAGAACGTTGCGATGAAGTACCCGAACACCTTTCGACACACCGGTCGTCCCGCCGGTGAACGCCAGGTGCGCGACGTCCTCGGTGGTCACGGTGACGGCGGGCGCCTCACTGTGTCCGACGACGAACTCGTCGAGCGAGGTGACCCGCACGCCCTCGACCCGCACGCCCTCGACCCGCACGCCCTCGACCGGATCGGCCGAACCGTCGACGACCACCACGGTGGAGAGCGGCGAGTCGGCGGCGGCCGACAGGAGCCGATCGGACTGTTCGACCTGCGTGAAACCGGCCACCGCGCCCGTCTCGACGATCTGGCGATGCAGGCCGGGAATCGGCTGCAACGGGTTGACGAGGGTGACCGTGACACCGGCCCGCAGCGAACCGTAGTAGGAGACAACGAATTCGATGCTGTTGGTGAGGTAGATCAGCACGACGTCACGTTCGGCGACACCCGCCGAACGGAGCGCAGAAGCCACCGCCGCCGAACGCGCGTCGAGTTCGGCGTAGGTCAGCGTCGTGTCCCCGTCGACCACCGCGGCACGATCGCCGTACAGCGCGGCCATGCTGGCCGGCAGCACCGCCATGCTCGTGTCCGGGTAGTTGAGCGTCGTCGGCGCCCCGGCGCTCATCGCGGTGCCATGCGGATCGCGCCGTCGAGACGGATGGTCTCGCCGTTGAGGTAGGCGTTCTCCAGGATGTTCGCCGCGAGCTGACCGAACTCCTCGGGGCGGCCGAGGCGCGACGGGTTGGGGATGCTCGCCGCGAGCGACTCGCGCACGTCGTCACGCAGGCGGGCCAGCAGCGGGGTGTCCATGGTGCCGGGCGCGATGGTGTTGACGCGGATCAGCTTGCTGGCCAGATCGCGGGCGGCCACGAGGGTCATCCCGACGATGCCGGCCTTCGAGGCCGAGTAGTTGATCTGGCCGATCTGGCCCTCGAACGCGGCGACGGAGGCGGTCATGACGATGGCGCCACGCTCGCCGTCGATGGGCTCGAGGCGCGCGATGCGCTCGGCACCCAGCGACAGTGCATGGAACGAGCCGACGAGATTCAGCTTGATGACGAACTCGAAGTCCTCCGCCGACCCGGCCTTGCCCTCCTTGTCGAGGATGCGCATACGACGACCCGCGCCGGCGCAGTGCACGAGGCCGCGCAGGCCACCGCGCTCGTCGGCGACGTCGAGGGCGGCCGCGAACTGTTCGGCGTCGGTGATGTCGGCGGCGGCGAAGCTCGCCGACGCGCCGAGACCGTCGGCGACGGCTTGGCCGTCGGAGGTCGGGAGGTCGATCAGGGTGACGAGGCCGCCGGCGTCGAGGACGCGCTTGGCGGTGGCGAGGCCCAGACCGGAGGCGCCGCCGGTGATGGCGACCGAGAGTCCCTTGAGTTCCATTGTGCTGATGTGCCTTTCAGTGCTGGCTGACTTCTGGCCGGCCGGCGTGGAGCCGGCCGGCTTCGAGCAGAGGGGTCAGAGGAGTTCGAGGATGGTGGTGTTGGCCATGCCGCCGGCCTCACACATCGACTGGAGTCCGTAGCGGATCCCGTTGTCGCGCATGTGGTGCACGAGGCGGGTCATCAGGATGGCGCCCGAGCCACCGAGCGGGTGTCCGACGGCGATCGCGCCGCCGAGCGGGTTGAGCCGTTCGATGTCGGCGCCGGTCTCGGCCTGCCAGGCCAGCGGCACCGGTGCGAAGGCCTCGTTGATCTCGAAGGCGCCGATGTCGTCGATCGACAGACCGGAACGCTTGAGCGCCTTGGCCGTCGACGGGATGGGGCCGGTCAGCATGACGACCGGGTCGTCGGCGGCGACGACAGCGGTGTGGATGCGCGCGATCGGGGTCAGCCCATGCGACTTCGCCGTCTCCGACGACATGATCAGCAGTGCACCCGACCCGTCGGAGATCTGCGAGGAGTTGCCGGCGTGGATGACGCCGTCCTCGGCGAACGCCGGCTTGAGCTTGCCGAGCGACTCCAGGGTGCCGCCACGGCGGATGCCCTCGTCACCTTCGAGCACACCGGAGATCGGGGCGAGCTGCCCGTCGAAGGCACCGCGGTCGACGGCAGCAGCCGCGAGTTCATGTGAGCGCAAGGAGTACTCGTCGAGACGGGTGCGGTCGAAGCCCCACTTGGAGGCGATGGTCTCCGCACCGAGGCCCTGGCTGAACTTGTCGATGCCGTAGCGGTCGAGGACGGTCGCCGGCTGGTGCTCGCCGTTGGGGGCCGAGCTGCCCATCGCGACACGGCTCATCGACTCGACGCCACCGGCGATGACGACGTCCTGCTGGCCCGAGATGACCGCGGCGGCGGCCTGGCTGACGGCCTGCTGGCTCGAACCGCAGGCACGGGTGACGGTGGTGCCGGGCACCGATTCCGGCCATCCGGCCGCGAGGATCGCGGTGCGGGCGATGTTGCCGGCCTGCTCCGACGACTGGCTGACACAGCCCCAGACGACGTCGTCGACGACCGCGGGATCGAGCCCGGTCCGCTCGACGAGAGCCTCGAGGACGTGGGCGGACAGGTCGGCCGGGTGGATTCCGGACAGGGCTCCGCGGCGGCGTCCGATCGGGGCGCGGACGGCGTCGACGATCACTGCATCGCGCATGAGGTCTCCTAAGAAGGTCGGGCAGTGGATTGCGTTGTGGATGGAACCGAGGACGTCCGTGAGCGGAAATCACCCGTCCTATCGAGCCGACCATGAACAGGTCTGGCGGACAAGTCGATTCCCGCTCACGGACGATGAGGTGCTGCCTATGGGCCTAGGCGGTCAGGACCGCGTTCGGGCGCAGACGCTTGCGGTCACGCACGGGGTTGGCGAAGACCAACGCCAGCACGGCGCAGACCGAGGCGACCAGTCCGAGGACCTGGAACGCGGTGGCATATCCCTCGGCCGGAGTGGCCGCGGCGTCGACGATGACGCCGGTGGCGTACGGCGCGACGAGGCCGCCGATGGCCATGATCGCCAGGAACACACCGAGGGTGCCTGCGGTCTGGCGCGGCGGGCAGGTCTCCGCGACAGCGGCGTTGAGCAGCGGGAACACCATGGCGGCGAAGCCGTAGCCGACCGACAGGATCAGGACGCAGACGATCGGGGCGCTGATCGAGGGCAGCAGGAAGAGCAGGACACCGGAGATGAGGACGCCGACCGACGGGACAACGATGCGGAGCACCCGCGGGGATGCACCCTTGGTGATCATGCGGTCGCTGGTGACCGAGCTCAGCAGCATGAGAGCGAGGCCGACGATCGACGGGAAGGCGAACATCGAACCGGACTGCAACTGGCTGTATCCCAGGCCGTCCTCGAAGTACGACGGCAGCCAGGTCAGCACGACGGACACCAGTGCGTAGACGCTCATGACCAGCAGGGCGCCGGTGATGAAGGTCGGCGCGAGGAAGATCTTGATCCACGGGGTGGCCGGTTCGGCGTCGGCCGGGGAGGCCTCGGCCTTCTCAGTGCCGTCGACCTTCTTGGTCTTGCCGCTTGCGATGTACGGGCCCGGGCGCCAGACCGTGAGCCACGCGACGGCCCAGACCATACCGGCGGCGGCCAGCGAGAACAGCGCCCAGCGCCAGCCGAAGCTGACCGTGATCACGGTGAGCAGCGGGGCGATCGCGATCTTGGAGATCGATGCGGAACCGGCGAGGAGTGCACCGGGCAGTGCGCGGCGGGCGGGCGGGTGCCACGCGTAGGCGGCGGTGTGCAGCAGCGCCGACGACGGCCCCTCGGCGAGGCCGAGGAACAGCCGGCTGATGAGGAGGACCGCGAAGCCCGCCACCGCGATCATCGGCAGCATGGCCGCCGCCCAGCACAGGCCGAGGAGGACCAGCGACCAGCGCAGCGTCATCCAGCGGTTGAGCAGACCGGCGAAGAAGCCGCCGATGGTGAAGGTGAGGAAGAACAGGCTGCCCACGAGACCGATCTGAGCTGCGGTGAGGCCGAGCTCGACACGGAGCGGCTTTGCGATGATGCCCAGCACGGCCTTGTCGGCGTAGTTGATGACGTACAGGCTCACCAGCAGGGATGTGAGCCCCCATGCGGTGAGGCGGCGTTCGCCGAGCGGGCCGTAGCCGCCGCGCGGGGTGGGAACACTCTCGAAGTCGGAGGTGATGGGGGCGTCGGCAGCAGCGGACGCCGAGGGCTTCCTGCCGGAGCCGGAGCCGGAGGCGGTCGTGACCGTCATGAGGGTTACCTCTTCCAGGGGGAATGGAATCGGGGGGTCTGAGGACGATGCCGATCCAGTGGGGTGGATCACATCTGCACCTGATTGAACGGGCCGTGATCCCGTCGCCGCAACAGGCGCTCGGTGAACGCTCCGACTGCCACAGCCTATGTGTCAGCGATCACAACGCCCTGAGCAGCGTTCATTGGTCGGCCCTATCGGAGGGTTAGGCGCGAACACTGTTCGATCCGCCTTCGGAGACGGCGTGTCATTGGCCCGCGCTATCGCACCCTTAGCGCATCGCGTCTACTTCGGGCGGCCGCCGGACGGCATGCTTGCACATTGCGTCCCACATCCACCCGTCGGTGCGACCCCGCACCGCCCGTTCACGGGAGAGAACACACCACCATGACCCGTCTCGCGCAGACCCTGGGCCTCACCGAGATCCAGACCGAGATCGTCGCCAACGTGCGGTCTTTCGTCGACAAACAGATCATCCCGAATGCGCAGGAACTCGAGCATGCGGACGAATACCCGCAGGCCATCGTCGACGGCATGAGCGAGATGGGCCTGTTCGGCCTGATGATCCCCGAGGAGTACGGCGGCCTCGGCGAATCACTGCTCACCTACGCACTGTGCGTCGAGGAACTGGCTCGCGGCTGGATGAGCGTCTCGGGCGTCATCAACACCCACTTCATCGTCGCGTACATGCTGCGCCAGCACGGAACCGACGAGCAGAAGCAGCGTTTCCTGCCGCGGATGGCCACCGGCGAGGTCCGCGGCGCGTTCTCCATGTCCGAGCCCGAACTCGGCTCCGACGTCGCGGCCATCAAGACGACCGCCAAGCGCGACGGTGAGGACAACTACGTCATCAACGGCCAGAAGATGTGGCTGACCAACGGCGGGTCGTCGACTCTTGTTGCGGCCCTTGTCCGTACCGAGGAGGGCGAGGAGCGCCCGCACAAGAACCTGACCACCTTCCTGGTGGAGAAGCCCGCCGGTTTCGGCGAGGTGATCCCGGGCGTGACCATTCCCCGCAAGCTGGACAAGATGGGCTACAAGGGAATCGACACCACCGAGCTCATCTTCGACGGGTACCGCGCGCCCGCCACCGACATCCTCGGCGGCGTGCCCGGCAAGGGTTTCGCGCACATGATGGACGGGGTCGAGGTCGGCCGCGTCAACGTGTCCGCCCGGGCGTGTGGAATCGCCCAGCGCGCCTTCGAACTCGGCGTTAGGTACGCCCAGCAGCGCTCCACCTTCGGCAAGCCCATCGCCGAGCACCAGGCCATCGCCTTCTCGCTGGCCGAGATGGCGACCAAGGTCGAGGCCGCGCACCTGATGATGGTCAACGCCGCCCGCCTGAAGGATTCCGGCGAGCGTAACGATGTCGCGGCCGGCATGGCCAAGTACCTGTGCAGCGAGTACTGCGCGGAGGTCACCCAGGCGTCGTTCCGCATCCACGGCGGTTACGGCTATTCCAAGGAATTCGAGATCGAACGCCTGATGCGCGATGCGCCGTTCCTGCTCATCGGCGAGGGCACCAGCGAGATCCAGAAGCAGATCATCTCCAAGGGACTCCTGCGCGAGTACCGCGAGCAGTAACCCAATCCTTCTCTTCACCAACACCTTTAGGAACCGATATGCAGCGTCGCATCTTCACCGAGGACCACGAGGCCTTCCGCAAGACGATCCGGGACTTCATCGCCAAGGAGGTCACGCCCGTCTACCACGACTGGGAGAAGCAGGGCCATCCCCCGCGCGAGTTCTACAACCGGCTCGGCGATCTCGGCGTCCTGGGTATCGAGGCCCCTGAGGAGTTCGGCGGCGGCGGCGTCAGCGACTTCACCTACTCCCTGGTGATCGCCGAGGAGACCTCCGCGGCCGGCGTCACCTTCGGCAGCTACTCGGTGCACTCGAACCTGATCCTCCCCTACCTGATGGAGTACGGGACCCAGGAGCAGAAGGAGCGCTGGATCCCCGGATTCTGTTCCGGAGACATCATGTTCGCGATCGCGATGACCGAGCCCGGCACCGGCTCGGACCTCGCGAACATCGCCACCACCGCGAAGCTGTCCGAGGACGGCTCCCACTACGTGCTCGACGGCGCGAAGACCTTCATCACCGGCGGTGCCCTCGCCGACCGCATCCTCGTCGTCGCCCGCACCACCCCCTTTGATCCCGAGAACCGTCGTGCGGGTCTGTCGATCCTGGTGGTGGACACCAAGTCCGAGGGTTTCGCGGTCGGCCGCAAGATCGAGAAGATCGGCCTCAAGGCGTCCGACACCGCCGAGCTGTCCTTCGACTCGGTGAAGGTGCCGGTCGAGGACCTCCTCGGCGAGGAGGGTGCCGGCTTCAAGTACCTCAGCCACAATCTCGCCCAGGAGCGTCTGACCATCGCGATCGGGGCGTCGGCCACCGCCGCCGCGGCCGTTCAGCACGCCATCGCCTACACCAAGGAACGCGACGTCTTCGGCAAGCCGGTCGCGGCATTCCAGAACACGAAGTTCGTGCTCGCCGAATGCTCGGCCGAGGTCGGGGCGATCCGCGCCATCGTCGACCGTGCCCTCGAGCTGCACAACGAGGGCGAACTGACCGTCCCCGACGCGGCGCGCGCCAAGCTGTTCGCGACCGAGACCGCGGGCAAGGTCATCGACAAGTGCCTGCAGCTGCACGGCGGCTACGGCTACGTCCTCGAGTACCCGATCGCCCGCCTCTACGCCGACACCCGTGTCACGCGCATCTACGGCGGCACCAGCGAGGTCATGAAGACGATCATCGCGAAGGATCTGGGGCTCTAGGTTCCCGCTCAGTGATCACGTTGCGTCTTGTGCCGCTCTCCGGGACAAAACGCAACGTGATCCGACGTAACGCTGCCCCCGCCGAGTGCGACATCAGTGTCGAGAAGCAGCACGGATAACGCACTCTGCGCACGGACAGTCGCCTTGTGCCTTAATATTCGCTGAGCGAAGAGGATGAGGGGCTTAGTTGGTGCAGAAGTCTAAGCGCGGGGTACGCGTCCTGGCGGCGGTCTTGATCACCGCATTCGTGACGGCACTGGTGGCGGCGACCGCATCCCCTGCGCAGGCGGCACCCGTCCGCTACTCCGGCGGCCCGTACATCGCGATGGGCGACTCACGTGCGTCGGGCGGGTTCTTCACGCCGACGCCGGGCTACTTCGACGGCTGCAAGCGGTCGGCGCTCAACTACCCGAAGTACGTGGCGGCGATGACGCTGCCGCGGCGCTTCGTCGACATCTCGTGTGCCGGGGCGCAGTCGACGCACCTCTATCGCACCGTGCAGCACACCCCGCGTGGCGCGAAGGCGGTGCAGCTGAACCTGGTCCCCCGCGACGCCCAGCTCATCACCGTCAGCATCGGCGGCAACGACATGCAATGGGCCGCGATCCTCTCGCAGTGCAAGATCCGTCAGCCGCTCACCGACCGACGCTGCCGGAACAATCCGCAGCTCGAGAACGAGGTCCGGTGGCGCGTGCAGCGCATGGAGGACCGCGTCACCCCGGCGCTCCGGGCGATCCGCAAGAAGGCGCCCCGCGCGCAGATCATCGTCGTCGGCCTCGGCGGTTTCATCGGCAACAGCGGATGCTGGCCGCTGATCCCGTTGAGCGACCCCGACGCCCGGTGGATGCGACAGGTCTTCCATCGCGCCAACGACGCTCTCCTGCGCGCCACGACCAAGGTCGAGGGCCGTTTCGTCGACGCCAATCGCGGGTCACTCGGACATGATCCGTGCAATCTGATCAATCCCTGGTACGAGAGCGCGCTGTCGAACCGGATCGCGATGCCGTATCACGTCAACCAGGCGGGAGCATTGGCGATCGCCATGATGGTCAACGGCGCGATCCGCCGGTAGCGCGCGCATGACCGGTCACTAACCTGGTCGGCGTGGCTCATCTTCTCGGCGCGGAAACCCTAGGTCTGGAATACCCGACGACCAAGGTCTTCGACTCGGTCTCCCTCGGCGTCAACGAGGGCGATCGGATCGGCATCGTCGGGCGCAACGGCGACGGTAAGTCGAGCCTGCTGGCGATGCTCGCCGGCCGCAAGCAACCCGACTCCGGCCGCGTCACCGTTCGCGGCGGGGTGCGCGTCGGCGTCCTGGACCAGGTCGACCGCTTCGACGACGACGAGACCGTCGGCCACGCCGTCGTCGGCGACCGTCCCGAACACGAATGGGCGGGCGACGCCAAGGTCCGCGACGTGATCGGCGGACTGCTCGGCGACGTCGACTGGAACGCCACGACGAGCTCCCTGTCCGGCGGTCAGCGCCGACGCGTCTCGCTCGCCCGGCTCCTCGCCGGCGAACACGACGTCCTCGCGCTCGACGAGCCGACCAACCACCTCGACGTCGAGGCCATCACGTGGCTGGCCGATCACCTGAAGCGCCGCTGGCCCGCCAACGCCGGCGGACTGCTGGTCGTCACCCACGACCGCTGGTTCCTCGACGAGGTGTGCACGGTGACCTGGGAGGTCCACGACCGGATCGTCGAACCCTTCGAGGGTGGATACGCCGCCTACATCCTGCAGCGCGTCGAACGTGACCGGCAGGCCGCGACCATCGAGGCACGCCGCCAGAACCTCGCACGGAAGGAACTCGCCTGGTTGCGTCGCGGGGCTCCGGCCCGTACCTCCAAGCCGAAGTTCCGCGTCGACGCGGCCAACGCACTCATCGCCGACGTCCCGCCCGTCCGGGACAAGGTCGCACTCCAGTCGCTGGCTACCGCGCGCCTCGGCAAAGACGTCGTCGACCTCCTCGACGTGTCGGTTTCCTACGGTGACCGCGACGTCCTCGACGGAGTCGAATGGCGTCTCGCCCCGGGTGAACGGACCGGCATCCTCGGAGTGAACGGTGCAGGCAAGTCGACGCTGCTCGGGCTCATCGCGGGCACGGTCGAGCCGACCGCGGGAAATGTGAAGCGCGGCAAGACCGTCAAGGTCGCCACTCTCACCCAGCGGCTCGACGACCTGAACCGCTTCCTCGACGACCCGGTCCGCAAGGTGATCGCCGACCTGCAGACCACCTACACCTTCGGCGCCGGCTCGAAGGCACAGGAGCTCTCCCCCTCGCAGCTGCTCGAACGCCTCGGCTTCGACAGTGCCCAGCTGTCCACTCCGGTCAAGGACCTGTCCGGAGGGCAGAAGCGTCGTCTGCAGCTGCTGCTCATCCTGCTCGACGCCCCCAACGTGCTGATCCTCGACGAGCCGACCAACGACCTCGACACCGACATGCTGGCCGCCCTCGAGGACCTGCTGGACTCCTGGCCCGGCACCCTCATCGTCGTCTCGCACGACCGCTACTTCCTCGAGCGTGTCACCGACCAGCAGTTCGCCGTGATGAACGGCAAGTTGCGCCACCTCCCCAACGGTGTCGACGAGTTCCTGAAACTCCTTGCGGCACAACAGAAAGAAACGGCTTCCGCGACGGCGCCCGGCTCGAGCGGCTCGTCGAGCGAACCCACCTCTGCACTCAGCGGTGCGGAACTACGGGCGGCGAACAAGGAGCTGGCATCACTGGAACGTCGGATCGACAAGCTGCACAGCAAGATCGACGAGGCCCGCACCGCTCTCGCCGACCACGACCAGTCCGACTATCAGGGTCTGTCCGCCGAGACCGAACGCATCCGGGAGATGGAGTCCGAGCTCGCCGAGATCGAGGAACGCTGGATGGAGCTCGGCGAAGCCATCGAGTGACATCGATACCGAGCAGATCCCGCTGGTCGAGCAGCCGAGGAGCCTGCGACGAGGCGTATCGAAACCGCTACCGCCCGAAAGCTTCCCGGACCGCCGTCATGACATCGGGCAGCGACCCGTCGACGACGCTGCTGTGGTTTGCGCGGGCGTAGGTCTTCAGGTCGACGTTGGTGCCACCGCGCTCCATCGACGACCGCAGCGAACGGCTCAACGGGTACGGCAGGATCGGATCGAGCATGCCGTGGGCGATGGTGACCTTCGCCGGGTAGCCGGCGGTGGGGACCTCGGCGTAGGCCCGTAGCGCGTCGCGGAATTTCTGGTCCTTCGTGAACGACGACGCGACAAGCGATCCCGGCGATACCGACCTCAGCGCGGCGACGACGTCGCCGTTGCAGCGGGCGCGGGACCTGTCCAGGAACCGCTTGCCGCTGTCGGTGAGGAAGTCCCCGATCTTCAGCTCCGGCTGCGAATGGTCGAGGCCCGCGAGGGTGTACAGGAACGGCGCACTCAAGCCGTTCAGGGCGCCGAGCCCGGGAATCCGGGGTCCGAACAGGCCGAACAGATTCTCCAGGTTCGAGACCGGGGCGATCGCGACCGCACCCTTGACCGGGAGCTCCGGGGCGTACGCCGGTTGACGGTGCGCCGCATGCAGTGCCGCGTGACCCCCCTGGGAATGTCCGACCGACACCCAGGAGCTGCCCAGCGCGGCGTCCACCGAACGGGCGGCGCGGATCATGTCGATGATCGAGTACGCCGCGGCGGCACCGCCGAGATAGTCGGTTTCCCCGGCCGATCCGAGTCCGGCGTAATCGGTGGCGGTCACCGCGTAACCCGCGTCGAGCGCGGCCCGGACGGGTGCCTCGACCCCGTCCCCCAGTCGGTGCTTCGTCGGCGCACACTCGTCGGCGATACCGACGGTGCCGTGTGCCCAGGAGACCACCGGCCAACCCCCGGCCGGCGGTGTGCCGCGCGGGACCCAGTAGACGCCGGTCGCCATCGCCGGACGACCACGCTGGTCCCGCGTGGCGTAGGTCAGACGGGTTCCGGCGGCCGCTGCCGACGGGAGCTGGTCGTCAGGGACGTCGGTGGTGGTGAAGACGAATCCGTTGTCGGGGGCCGCGGCCGACGACGGCGGCGTCGACGCGAGCGACCCGACGCCGACGAGCACTGCGACAACGAACGTCACCACGGCGGTCAGGAGTCTGCGGAGCACCCGGACAACTGTAGTGACTCCCGCGAGAAGACGAGGTCAGGGAGTCGCGGCGGTCTCAGTTCGTGCCGAGGACGCGGGTTCCCGGTGCGGGGCCACTCGCGGTGCGGACCGCGCGGGCGACACCCGCTCCCGACAGCTCGGCGGCCACGTTCACCGCGGACTGCTCGTCCGCACAGAGGAACGCACACGTCGGGCCCGACCCCGACACGATCCCGTTGAGGGCACCTGCGTCGACACCGGCCCGCAGTGTGCGACGCAGCGTCGGCTGGAGGCTCAGCGCGGCCGGCTGGAGATCGTTGTGCAGCAACGGTGCCACCGCGCGGGGGTCACCGGAGGCGAGGGCCTGCATCAGGTCGTCGGGGGAACGCAGGAAGTCGCCGTCGTCGTCGACGTCACCGGACCTGCTGTCGCGCAGCCGGTCCAGCTCCTTGTACACCGCCGGGGTCGACAAACCCTCGCGTGCAAGGGCGAGCACCCAGTGGAACTCGCCGCGGGAGAGCACGTGCATCAGTTGCTCACCGCGGCCGGTGCCCAGCGCGGTGTTGCCGTGGAGGGCGAACGGGACGTCGCTCCCGAGATCGGCGGCGATCTCGGCGAGTTCGTCACGGGAGATGTCGAGCTTCCACAGGTGCGCGAGCGCGACGAGCGCACCGGCCGCGTCTGCGCTGCCGCCGGCCATACCCCCGGCGACCGGGATCGTCTTCTCGATCTGGATGGCGACGTGCCCCGCACGGTCCGCCCACCCGGCCAGGGCCTGTGCGGCACGGGCCGCGAGGTTGGAGGCGTCGGCGGGCACCGAACCTGCGCCCTCACCCCGGACCGTCACGGACAGCTCGTGAGCGCGGGCCACCCGGATGTCGTCGTGCAACGACAGTGCTTGGAACACGGTGACCAGATCGTGGTAGCCGTCATCGCGGCGCGGGCCGACACCGAGGTGGAGGTTCACCTTCGACGGGGCGCGCGCGGTGACCGAGTCGGTTACCACCGACAGCGACGTTCGCGACACAGTGAGTCAGACTAGTCGGGCCGGTGCGGATACGCGCTCAGGGCTGCTGCGCGGCGACTCAGGGCCGCCATCCACGTCGCGCGAGTTCCCCGACGTGGTCGACGACCAGGACGGCACCCGCATCGCGGAGTTCGGCCTCGGCGAATCCCCCGGACCGGACCGCGACGCACTCGGCGGGGAGCCGATGGGCAGAGGCGACATCCCACACCGTGTCCCCGACGACGATCGCCCGCCCGCCGCCGGCCTCCTTCAACGCCACCTCGAGAATGTCGGGTGCCGGCTTCGAATCGTCCGCGTCGTCCGACGACGTGACCGCCGCGAGATCGGCCCGCTCGAAACCCATCACTTCCAGTGCGGCGTCGGTGAATTCGGCCTTGCCCGACGAGGCGAGCGCGACCCGGTAGCCGGCGTCGAGCAGTCCCCGGACGAAGTCGACGGCGCCAGGCAGCGGCCGGACGTCGGGTAACAGCTTGCGGTAGTGCCGCTCCCAGTCGTCACGAAGGGTGTCGCCCAGCGACTCCTCGACATCATCGCCGCAGATCTCGCCGACGAGCCGGTCCCCACCCATCCCGATGGCGCGGTGGACCTCCCACCACTGCGGCGTGAGATCTCGCGCGGTGAAGGCCTGCATCCAGGCCAGCGCATGGAGATAGGTCGTGTCGATCAGCGTCCCGTCGACGTCGAGCAGCACGGTGTCCACATCACTCGAGGTGGTGTCTGGCATCTGCGCTTTCCTTCCGGATAGAGAGAATCCGGTTTACCCAACCGGCTCCGGGGCTACACCGCAACGACCGATCATTCGTAGAGACGTACCGCCAGAGGAGTCCCCATGCCAACCCGATTCGGGTACACCCTGATGACCGAGCAGGCCGGCCCCAAGGACCTCGTCCGCTTTGCCGTCGGCGCCGAGGGCGCCGGTTTCGACTTCGAGGTGTCCAGCGACCACTACTTCCCGTGGCTGTCCTCGCAGGGGCACGCCCCGTACGCGTGGTCGGTGCTGGGCGCGGTGGCCCACGCGACCGAACGCGTCGAGCTGATGACCTACGTGACCTGCCCGACGATCCGCTATCACCCGGCGATCATCGCGCAGAAGGCCGCGACCCTGCAGATCCTGGCCGACGGCCGCTTCACCCTCGGGTTGGGTTCGGGCGAGAACCTCAACGAGCACGTCGTCGGTGCGGGCTGGCCCGCGGTCACCGACCGTCAGGACATGCTCGCCGAGGCGATCGAGATCATCCGCAAACTACACTCCGGCGACCTCGTGGACTTCCGCGGCGAGTTCTTCCAGGTCGACGCCGCGCGCATCTGGGATCTCCCCGAGCAGCCCGTGCCGATCGGCGTCGCGGTGGCCGGCGACGCCGGGATCGAGACCTTCGGTCCGCTGGCGGATCATCTGATCGCGGTCGAACCGAACGCCGACCTCATCTCCTCCTGGAACGCGCAGGCGGCCACGGGGACGATCGACGGCAAGGGCACCCGCGCCATCGGGCAGATCCCGATCAGCTGGGGCCCGGACCGCGATGCCGCCGTCGAGAGGGCCCACGACCAGTTCCGGTGGTTCGCCGGCGGCTGGGATGTCAACGCCGACCTCCGCACCACCGCGGGCTTCGCGGCCGCGACCCAGTACGTCACCCCCGACGACGTGGCCGCCAACATCCCGTGCGGGCCCGATCTCGACAAGATCGTCGAGGCCGTGAAGCCCTACTGGGAGGCCGGATTCACCGACGTCGCACTCGTCCAGATCGGCGGCGAGACGCAGGATGACTTCCTGCGGGACGCCGCCCCGGAGCTGTTGGAGAAGTTACGCGCGGCGTCGAGCTGAGAATTCAGACGCCTCCGTGGTTTTCCAGATCGAACCGCGCCCGCGCTGCCACGCGGCACACCAATAGCCCAGTGACGCAACGCCTTCACCGCGGGAATGGAGTCCGGCGACGCCGACGAATCCACCGTCGAGAAGTTCGATCGTCCACACGCGCGAGCCCTCCGCGCGCGAGATCTCGCGTACGAACTTCTCGGCATCGGCACGCGTGAAGGGGCTCGGCAGCAGGGTGAACCGCTGGATTCCGGGGTCCTGACAGGCCTCGACGATCGGGTCGATGTCACGGTCCTCGGGTGGGCGCAACCGCAGGCGCGGCGTCGTCAGATTGGGCGCTTCGGACATGACAGACCTCGGTCGGGGATCGTTCGTTGCCCCTACCACGGTACGACCGCACTCGAGGGGCGGGCCAGCGGGTTTCGTCAGACGGTGCGGGCCAGGCGCACGAAGTCGTCGACGTCGAGTTTCTCGCCGCGGATGCCGGGATCGATGTCGGCGGCGCGAAGCCGGCGTTCGGCCTCGGCCGGGGAGCCCGCCCAGCCGGCCAGTGCCGACCGCATCGTCTTGCGGCGCTGTGCGAATGCCGCGTCGATCACGGCGAACACCGTCTGCCGGAAGACCGGGTCGATCGGGTAGTCGTCGGTGCGTTCGATGCGCACGAGACCGGACTCGACCTTGGGTTCGGGCCAGAACACGTTGCGCCCCACCGCACCTGCGCGACTCACGCGGCCGTGGTAGCGAGCCTTCACACTCGGCACGCCGTAGGTGCGGCTGCCGGGCGGCGCGGCGAGCCGGTCGGCCACCTCCGCCTGGACCATCACCAGGGCGGTCGTGATCTCGGGGAACAGTCCGAGCAGGTGCAGCAGCACCGGGACCGAGACGTTGTACGGGAGGTTGGCGACGAGAGCCGTCGGCACGACGGGCAGGTCGTCGCGGGTCACCTGCAGGGCGTCGGCGAGCACGACGTCGAAGTTGCCGCTCTGCGCCGGCGCGTATTCGGCGACGGTCTGCGGAATCCGTTGCGTCAGAATCGGATCGATCTCGATGGCGACGACCCGGCCCGCCGTGCCGAGAAGGGCGAGGGTCAGCGAACCGAGTCCGGGGCCGACCTCGAGGACGACGTCGTCGGAACCTACGCCGGAGGCCGTGACGATCCGGCGCACCGTGTTCGCGTCGTGGACGAAGTTCTGACCGAGGGTCTTGGTCGGCCGGACACCGACCTCGGCGGCGAGCTCGCGGATCTGCGCGGGTCCGAGGAGCCGCGGTGCGTCGCCTGGCGTGTCGTCGTTCAGCGGAGACCCAACTTGGACGTGCACGACGGCCATGCGCCCCAGCCCTGGGCGGCCTGGGTCTTCTTGGCGATCGCGATCTGCTCTTCGCGGGTGGCGAGGTCGGCGCGCGGTGCGTACTCGAGGCCGCCCCAGCGCTCCCAGGTGTTCTGGTCGAACTGCACGCCGCCGTAGAACCCGTTGCCGGAGTTGATGGCCCAGTTGCCGGTGGCCTCGCACTGCGCGAGGGCGTCCCACACGGAGCCCGGCGGGACGTACGGAGCACCCGGCTTGGTGCCGATACGGACGGTGGCGGCGACGGGCTCGCTGAGCACTTCGCTCGTCAGCTTGTCGCGCTTCACGACTCGTCCGTTCACCTTGGTGACCTTATACGTCACCCGCGCCTCACCGGGGGTGCCCTTCTTCTCGACGACCTTGCGGTCGCGGACGAGGGTGGGATCTTCCTTCTTGATCTCCGGCGGGGCGACCGGCTCGGTGACGGTGACGTCCTCGGTCTTGATGCGTGTGACGACGATCTTCAGGTCGGGGGTGACCTCGGTGTCGGCGGCCGGCACGACCTTGTCCTCGGCGCCGAGCGGCGTGCCGAGGGCCTCCAGCAGGTCCTTGACGGTGTGGGCGGCGACGACCGGGCGCTTCTTGGCCGAACCGTCCACCAGGTGCACCGGCTTGGGAAGGGCGACGTCGATCTTGCCGCCGTCGACGGGCAGTTCGTCGGTGCCGAAGTCGGCTTCCTCGGCGGCGTGCTCCAGGCCCCGCTCCTCGAGCAGCTGGTCCACGGTGGAGGCGTTGGTGATGATGGTCTCGCGCTCACCCTCGATGTCGAGGGTGAGCTTCTTCAGACGGTTGACCTTGATGGTCTGCCCCTCGCCGAAACCGGAGTCGAGCGACGGGCTGACCTTGTCGCCGTCGGCCGGGGCGAGACCCTCGGACTCGAGCAGGCTCTCCACCGACATCGCCATCGTGGACACCTGACGGGTCTGTCCGTCGACGTCGATGGTGACGGTCTTGTGCATCGCGACGCCCATGACACCACCGGCGGCAACGGTCGCGCAGACGGCTCCCACCGCCAGGCGGGCACGCAGGGAATCGGTCCCGTTGATCTTGGAGAAGACCGACTTGGGCGACACTGAGGGAGGCAGAGAAGGCAAGGCACAACAATCTGGTCGGGAACAAGGCGCCGCCGCGACCGGGAGACCCATCCGAGCTGTTCGGGATGCGTGGGCATCACAAGACTGAACCGCTGAGAGCCGGATGTGTCGCTCTGGCCGAGCGGGATCACAGTACGATAACGAACCGGCCAGATTATGGCAAAGGGATGTTGTAGACGCGCCGCGCATTGGCGCAAAACAGACGCGCCATCTCGTCCTCGGACACTCTTCTGACCTCAGCGATCGCCCGCGCCGTATACGGCAGGCAGTACGACTGATTCGGCTGGCCACGGTAGGGATGCGGGGTCAGGAACGGCGCGTCGGTCTCGACGAGGATCTGTTCGTCGGGTACGAGTTCGGCGGCGACGCGCAGCTCCTCGGCATTGGCGAAGCTCACAGTCCCGGCAAAGCTCAGGACGTACCCGCGGTCGACGCATTCACGGGCCACATTTCGGTCACCGGAGAAGCAATGCATGATCACGGTGTCGGGAGCGCCCTCGGCGGCCAGGATGTCGAGCAGATCCCGATCCGCCTCCCGGTTGTGGATCATCAGCGGCTTGCCGACCCGTTTGGCGAGGTCGATGTGCCACCGGAACGTCTCGTGCTGCACCTCCGGCGACGCGCAGTCGTCGGACTTACCCGGCCAGTAGTAGTCCAGACCCGTCTCACCCACCGCGACCACCCGCGGATGACGGACCATCTGCTCGAGTTCGGCGGCGGTCTCGTCGTTCAGATCGCCCGCATGCATCGGATGCAGCGCGACGGCCGCGTAGACCCGGTCGTCCCACTCCGCCGCGGCGACCGCCCAGCGGGCGTCGATCATGTCGTCGGCGACCGTCACCACCTGGTCGACGCCGACCGCCTGGGCGTGGTCGAGGATGGCGCGGACCGACTCGGCGTCCCGCCCACCGCACGCCGCGAGGTGGGTGTGGGCGTCGACGAGCCCTGGCAACGGCGTCGGGTCCGGCGGCGGCTCGCGCCGACGACGCTTCTTGGCCGCCTTGTTGCTCAGGGTCTCGGCAGGCGCGCCGGTGGGGGCTCCCTCTGCGGCGTCGCTGGCGTCGCTCATGGCAAACACCTTGACACAGACCCGCGACGTCTCGTGCCCGACTACAGCGCGACTGTGCCCTCGATCACGGTTGCGGTGTCGCCCCCGACCCAGATGTTCTCCCCGTCGTCGTGGACGTGGACGCGACCGGCGCGACCGATGGCCCCACCCTGGGCGGCGACATAACTCTCCGGCGCCTGCCCCGTCGCCCGCAGCCAGGTCGCGATCCCCGCGTTGAGGCTGCCGGTGACCGGGTCCTCGGGCACGCCGATGCCCGGGACGAAGGCGCGGACCTCGGCGAAGACGTCGCCGGACGAGTAGAGACCGAGCAGGCCGACCTCGTGGCCGCCGAGGGCCGGGATGTCGGGGCGGACCTCGAGCACCCGCTCCCCCGATCCCAGCTGGATCACCATCCACCCGGGACCGTTGTCGACCCATTCCGCCGCGAGCACCTCATCCCGATCGACGCCGAGTGCGGCGACGACCTCGTCGACGGTCTCCGCCGCGACCGGACCCGATCGGCGCAGCGGCGGCGCGGCGAAGGCGAGTCGTGGACCCGATCGGCGGATGCGGACCAGTCCGACGCCGCACTCCTGCACGACGTCCTCCCCCTTCGGCCGGCCGCCCGAGGTCAGCCAGGCGTGCGCCGATCCCAGGGTCGGGTGACCGGCGAACGGCAGCTCCCCGTCCGGGGTGAAGATTCGCAGCTTGTAGTCGGCGGCCGGATCGGTGGGCGGCAGCACGAACGTGGTCTCCGAGAGGTTGGTCCAGCGGGCGAACGCCGCCATCCGGTCCTCGGCGATGGGAGCGCCGGGCCCACCGCCGTCGACGACCACCGCCACGGGGTTGCCCTCGGTGCCGGTGGAGGAGAACACATCGACCTGAGCGAAACGACGAGTCATGGCGCCATCGTCTCAAAGGGGTTCACGCATCGGCCACGGAGTTTCCCGGGTGAACGGATACCGGCCGGTAGGGCCCTGCGGCGGTTAAGGTCGATTGACCGACGCACACGGACGGAAGAGTCGATGACGCCCGGACCACTACACAGGACACAGCTGGCCGTAGAGGTGGCCGACTACCTGCGCACCCGGATCATGACCGGAATCCTGCGACCGGGAGACTTCGTCCGGCTCGACGAGACGGCATCGGCACTCGGGTGCAGTGTCACCCCGGTCCGCGAGGCGCTCGCGACCCTCCGTGGTGAGGGACTGGTGAAGCAGGCCCTGCACCGCGGCTTCATCGTCGAGACGCTCACCCGAGGCGACATCGTCGACATCTTCTGGATACAGGCCGAACTCTCCGCGCGCCTCGCGAGTCATGCCGCCGAGAACCCGGACCTGGAGCAGCATCTGGGCGAACTGGCCGCACTCGCCGACGACCTCGAGGCAGCCGTCGACTCCGGACGCGCCGAAGAGGTGCTGTCCGCGGAATTCGCCTTCCACCGCAAGGTGCACCTGATGGCCGAGAGCAGAAAACTCGCCTGGTTCCAGTACTCCGCCAGCAAATACAATCCGCTACAGCTGTATTCGAGCGACACGGAGTGGGGCCGGTCCGCGGCGGCCAGCCACCGACGCCTCATCGAGCTGCTGCGCACGGGCGACACCGCGGGCATCAAGGCCGAGATCGTCGCCGCCTTCGAGGACGCGCGCGACCGCCTGATCGCGCAACTGGAATCGATCGGTTTCTGGGATGAAGGCCGTTCACCGACAACCGAAGCACACACCGTCGGCTCCGCCTGACGCGCGCTATCGCGCTTCACCGCGACTTACCCGACTCGGGCGGGTAGCGTTGCGAATCGTGTTGGGATTGCCAGAAGTGATCACTGTCGCGCTCTTCGATCTCGACGGGGTCCTCACCGAAACCGCGGTGCTCCACCGCAAGGCATGGAAGAAGACGTTCGACGCCTTCCTCGCCGAACGGGCGGGCGGCGTCGACGCGCCCGGTTTCGCGGAGTTCACCGACCAGGACTACCTCGACTATGTCGACGGACGCCCCCGGGAGGACGGTGTGCGGGCCTTTCTGGCGTCGCGCGGGATCACCGACGTCGATCCCGCGACCGTGACCGCGATCGGGAACGGCAAGAACGACATGTTCCTCGTCAGCCTCGCCGAAGACGGTGGTCATGCCTATCCGGGTTCGGTGCGATACCTCAATGCGGCACGCGAGGCGGGTCTGCGCATCGCGGTGGTGACGTCGTCGAAGAATGGAGGACCAGTGCTCGAAGCTGCCGACCTGTCGGAATTCGTGGAGGTCCGCGTCGACGGTCTCGAGATCGCCGCGCGTGGACTCAACGGCAAACCCGCCCCCGACTCCTATCTCCTCGGGGCCGAACTCATGGGCGTCGAGCCGACCGCGGCCGCGGTGTTCGAGGACGCCATCTCCGGCGTACAGGCCGGTAGCGCAGGCAAGTTCGGCTACGTCGTGGGAATCGATCGGGTCGGCGGCGGACAGGCCGAGGCGATGCGCGCCGCCGGCGCCGACATCGTCGTCAACGATCTCGACGAATTGCTGCCCGCATGAGCGCGGACAAGCCACACGGGTTCGAGATCCACCCGTGGCAGCTGAAGTGGAGCGGCGGAGTCGACCTCGACATGCTCGGCCGCACCGAGACGTTGTTCGCGTTGTCGAACGGACACATCGGTTTACGCGGCACCTTCGAGGAGGGTGAACCGGTCGACCACCCGGGCACCTACCTCAACGGCTTCTACGAATTGCGCGGCCTCCCCTACGCGGAGAGCGGCTACGGCTATCCCGAATCGGGCCAGACCGTCGTCAACGTGACCGACGGCAAGATCATCCGTCTGCTCGTCGAGGACGAGCCGATGGATCTTCGGTACGGCCGTACCGAAGAACACGAACGGACCCTGGACTTCCGCACCGGCACGCTGCGTCGACACACGCTGTGGACGTCGCCGACGGGCCGGACCGTGCGCATCAAATCCGAACGACTCGTCTCGTTCACCAAGCGCACCATCGCGGCCATCCGCTACGAGGTGGAGCCCGTCGACGAGGACATGAAGCTCGTCCTGCAGTCCGACCTGCTGGCCAACGAGCCGGTCCCCGCCCCCGGCAACGACCCGCGTCTCGCGGCGGCGCTCGACGCCCCGCTGGTGTCGGACCTCGCGACCTGCCGCAACTACTGGGGCATGCTGGTCCACCACACCAAGCAGTCCGGCCTGCACATCGCGGCCGGCATGGATCACGAGATCTACTTCCCGGACAAGGCCGACACCTTCATCCGTGCCGACGGCGACCTCGCCCGCCTCACCATCGCGGCGAACGTGCCGAAGGGCAAGAGCCTGACCCTCACCAAGTACATGGGTTACGGCTGGTCGGCCCGACGTTCGGTCCCGGCGCTGCGCGCACAGGTCGACGCCGCGCTGGCGATGGCGATGGAGACCGGTTGGGACTCACTCAAGGCCGACCAGGTCCGCTACCTCGAGGACTTCTGGCGCGACGCCGACATCGAGCTCGACGGGGATCCCGAACTCCAGCAGGCGGTTCGGTTCGCACTGTTCCACGTCCTGCAGGCCGGTGCCCGCGGGCAGTCGCGCGCAATCCCGGCCAAGGGCCTCACCGGTCCCGGCTACGACGGCCACACCTTCTGGGACACCGAGAGTTTCATCCTGCCGATGCTCACCTACACGGTGCCCGCGGCGGCCGGTGAGGAACTCCGCTGGCGCCACGCCACCATGGACAAGGCGAAGGCCCGCGCTGCCGAGCTCGGGCAGCGCGGCGCGATGTTCCCGTGGCGGTCGATCAACGGCGACGAGTGTTCGGGCTATTGGCCCGCGGGCACGGCCGGTGTGCACGTGTCCGCCGACATCGCCAACGCCACCGCCCGCTACCTGCGCGCCACCGACGACGAACAGTTCGAAACCGAGTGCGGCGTCGAACTTCTCGTGGAGACCGCCCGGTTGTTCGCCGGCCTCGGACACCACGACGTCAACGGCAGGTTCCGCATCGACGGCGTCACCGGCCCCGACGAGTACACCGCCGTGGTCAACAACAACACCTTCACCAATCTCGCCGCGCAGCAGAACCTGCGCGACGCGGTGGCCGCCGTCCATCGGCGTCCCGACCTCGCCGAGCAGTTCGGGGTGACGACAGCCGAAGCGGCGCACTGGGAGTCGTGCGCCGACGACATGTCGATCCCCTACGACGACGCGCTCGGCGTGCACCAGCAGTGCGAGTCGTTCACGCTGCTCGGTGCCTGGGACTTCGAATCGTCCGTCGGTCGCTATCCGCTGTTGCTTAACTACCCGTACTACGACCTCTACCGGAAACAGGTGGTCAAACAGGCCGACCTGGTGTTCGCGACCTACCTGTTCGGCGACTCGTTCACCGCGGAGCAGAAGCTCCGCAACTTCGACTACTACTACCCGATCACCGTGCGCGACTCCTCGCTCTCGGCGTGCTGCGAGGCGGTGACGGCCGCCGAGGTCGGTTATCTCGACCTCGCCTACGACCTGCTCGCCGAGTCGGTGTTCACCGATCTGCACGACCTGCACAACAACGTCAGCAGCGGTCTCCACATCGCCGCGCTCGCCGGCGCGTGGACCGACTGTGTCGCGGGCTTCGGCGGCATGCGCGACTTCGGCGGGCAGATCACCTTCGCGCCGCGGTTGCCGAGCCGGTTGACGTACATGTCCTTCCGCATGATCGTGCGGGAGTCGAAGTTCGTGGTCGCGGTGGACAAGGAACACGCCACCTACCGGCTGTTGTCCGGACCGCCGATCGATCTCTCGCATCACGGCGAGAAGTTCACCCTCACGTCGGCACCGGTGAGCATGAAGATCCCCGACCTCGAGTACCGGGAACCGCCCAAGGCGCCTCCGGGCTGCGAGCCCTACCGTCGCGAGATCTAGACGAGCACGCTCTCGACCCGTATGACGTTGTGCCCGGATTCCGGGTACAACGTCATACGCTTTCTTGACCCTCACACTGTGTCAGGGTCTGGAATGGGTGCACGAGGAGGTGGTGACGATGATCGAGACGATCACGGCCGCACTGCATGCACCCGACCCGTCGACGCGCCTGCGAGCGGCGATGGCGGCGGGTACCGAGCCCGATCCGCGGCTCGTCGACGACCTGATCGCACGCTGCGGCGTTGAACCGGACTTCTTCGTCCGGGACATGCTGACGTGGGCGCTGACCAGGCTGCCCGCGCAGGTGACGGTGCCGCGGCTCGTCGGCGAGCTGGTCTCGGAGCTGCCGCAGGCCCGCAGCCAGGCACTGCACACGCTGTCGAAGGTCGGCGACCGGTCGGCATGGCCGGCCGTCACCGCTGATCTGCTGCACGACGCCGATCCCGAGGTCGCGCGGACCGCATGGCGCGCCGCGGTGGCCCTCGTCCCGCCGGGCGAGGAGACTGCACTCGCCGGCGAACTCGCCCGGGAACTCGGGCGAGGCCCGATCGACGTGCAGCGCAGCCTGAGTCGGGCGCTGGCCGCACTGGGCGAGGCAGCCGTCGATGCACTCGCCACGGCTCGTCGACATCGGGATCCCCCGGTCCGCGCGCATGCCGAGGCGACTGTCCGAATCCTCGACGACCCGGACAACGACTTCGCCTACGAGCTCGAGCAAGCCACTCGGATGACGAACACTGTTGCATCCGTGCAGGATTCGAGTCCGTCGTGCTGATCGGCGAGGTGGCTCGGCGTTCGGGTGTCAGCACCCGGATGCTGCGCCACTACGACACGCTCGGTCTCGTCCGCCCGACCGGCCGCACGACGGGCGGCTACCGGGAGTACTCCGATGCCGACATCGAACGTCTGTTGCACGTGGAAAGTCTTCGGTCGCTGGGGTTGTCGCTGCGCGACGTCGGCCGCGCCCTCGACGACCCGGACTTCGCCCCGGATACGTTGATGGAGAAGCTGATCCAGGACACGCGGGACCGAATGGCCGCCGACGCCCGGTTACTCGATCGACTGGAACAGATCCAGGTGGCCGGCGCCGGGGACTGGCCGGCTGTGCTCGACGTGGTCGGCCTGCTCCGTGCGGTGCACTCCGAACACCCCGCCCACCGCCAGCGCGCGGCGCTGCGGGCGGGAGACGCCGGGTTGTCCGCCGGGGCGCTGACCGATGCCCTGCTCGCCGAATCCGACGAGAACGTCGCCGGCGCGCTCCGCTGGGCGCTCGCGCAGACCCCGGGTGCCCTCGACCAGCTCGCCGCCCGGGTCACCGACGGCGACGCGACGGTCCGGCGACGCGCGGCCACCGCTCTCTCCGCGATCCACGACGCCCGGACCACCGCGGTGCTCGAGGCCTCGCTGACCGACCCCGACCCCGAGGTCCGGCGAACGGTCGCCCTCACCCTCGGCCGTCGCGGTGTCGAGGCCGCGGTGGACGTCCTCGTCGAACTCGTCGCCGCCGGTGACCGCGATGTCGAGGCCGGCGAGACCCTGGCTACGCAGTACGACGACGGGATCGTCGGGCGGCTCGTCTACCGCCTGGGCGCCGATCCGGACCCGTCGGTGCGGCTGCGGCTGGTCCAGGCCCTGGCGGAGATCACCGGCGGCGCGGCGTCGAAGGCCCTGACCGAGCTGGGCGACGACGCCGACGTGACGGTCGCCCGCACCGCGCGCGCGATCGGGTCCTTGCGATCCCGCTGAGCGGCGCCGACCCGCGATTGGCTGTCAACGGCTGCCGGTCGGTACTCTGTGGAGCACTATGGCACCCGATCCGACCAGCCCTGATCTGTCCGGCACGGCCGAGGACGGCACCTCGCACGGCGCAGGGCGTCCGTACTACATCACCACCGCGATCGCGTATCCCAACGGCGCACCGCACATCGGGCATGCCTACGAGTACATCTCCGCCGACGCCCTCGCCCGGTTCAAGCGCCTCGACGGTTTCGACGTCCGGTTCCTGACCGGCACCGACGTCCACGGCCAGAAGATGCAGCAGACCGCGGAGGCCGAGGGCATCCCCACCGCCGAACTCGCCCACCGGAACTCCGACCGGTTCCAATCGCTGCAGGAACGTCTCGGCTCCAGCTTCGACCGCTTCATCCGCACCTCCGACGAGGACCACAAGCGGGCGTCGGAAGAGCTGTGGAAGCGGATGAGTGACCGCGGCGACATCTACCTCGACAAGTACTCCGGCTGGTACGACGTCCGCGACGAGACCTTCTACGCCGAGGCCGACACCGAGGTGAACGATGCCGGCGAGCGCGTCGCCTCCGACACCGGCCACGTCGTCACCTGGACCGAGGAGGAGACCTACTTCTTCCGGCTCTCGGCCTACCAGGACAAGCTCCTCGAGCTGTACGAAGCCCAGCCTGACTTCATCGGCCCCGACGTGCGCCGTAACGAGGTCATCAGCTTCGTCAAGGGCGGCCTGAACGACCTGTCGGTCTCGCGCACCACCTTCGACTGGGGTGTCCCGGTCCCGGGCCATCCCGAACACGTCATGTACGTGTGGGTCGACGCGCTGACCAACTACCTCACCGGCGTCGGATTCCCCGACGATGCGGCGACGTTCGAGAAGTACTGGCCGGCCGACCTGCACATCATCGGCAAGGACATCATCCGGTTCCACTGCGTCTACTGGCCGGCCTTCCTGATGAGCGCCGGCGTGGAACTGCCCAAGCGGGTCTTCGCCCACGGCTTCCTGTTCAACAAGGGCGAGAAGATGTCGAAGTCGGTCGGCAACGTCGTCGACCCGGAGAACCTCATCGACGAGTTCGGCCTCGACCCGGTGCGCTACTTCTTCCTGCGCGAGGTGTCCTACGGCCAGGACGGGTCGTACTCCGCCGAGGCGATCGTCTCGCGGATCAACGCCGATCTCTCCAACGAGTTCGGCAACCTCGCCCAGCGCACCCTGTCGATGATCGGCAAGTACTTCGACGGCGTGGTGCCGGCGGCCGCCGACCTCACCGACACCGACAAGGCCCTGCTGGACCGAGCCGACTCGCTGCTCGGGACCGTCCGCGAGCACTTCGACAACCAGGCCATCCACCTCGGACTCGAGGCACTGTGGTCGACACTGGCCGAGACCAACCGGTACATCTCGTCGCAGGAGCCGTGGAAGCTCGCGAAGACCGACCTCGACCGGACCGGCACCGTGCTCTATGTGTGCGCCGAGGTCGTGCGCATCGTCGCGGTGCTGAGCCAGCCGGTGATGCCGAAGTCGTCGAACAGGATCCTCGACCTGCTCGCCGTCGGCGACGATCGCCGGTTCCGCGCTGTCACGACACGCCTGGCATCTGGTACGACGCTGCCGAAACCGTCCCCCGTGTTCCCGCGATACGAGAACTGACCGACCCCGCCGAACATGGCCGCGTCCGCGCTCGATGCACTCCGGGCACTCCACGCCGAGACCCTCACCCGGGGACTCCCGCCGCCCGCGGCGCTGATCGGCGACTGGCTGGACGCCGACGCGGTGATCGCGCCGACGATCGAGGTCGTCCCGGGGTGCACGCCACCCGATGACCCCGACCGATTCTGGTTCGGCTACCTCGGATTCCCGGTGCGCGCCGACGAGGCGACGCTGCCGTCGACCGCCGGCGGCCTCACCGACGGCGTCCTCATCCTCCGCGACGGCGAGTGGTCCACCCTCGGCACCGGCATCCCGGACTGGGCGTACGCCGTGCTCGACGCCCCGGACACGGTTGTCGGCCAACCCACGACGACGCGGTGGCACCCCCCGGCGCATGCCCCGCATCTGACCGCGATCGAGCACTGTCTCGACGCGATCCGCGCCGGCGACGTGTACCAGGCATGCGTGTGCACCCGCTTCACCGGCACGCTGTCGGGAGCCCCGGTGGACTTCTTCGCCGACCTCGCCGCCGCCACAGCACCTGCGAAAGCCGCTTTCCTGCAAGGTGATTGGGGCGCGGTGGCGAGCCTCTCACCGGAGACCTTCCTGCGTCGTACCGGCAACATCATCAGTTCCTCACCGATCAAGGGGACGCTCCCCGCCCACGCCGACCCCGACGCACTGTCCGCCTCCGCGAAGGACGTCGCCGAGAACATCATGATCGTCGACCTCGTCCGCAACGACCTGGGCCGCATCGCCGTGACCGGCAGCGTGCGGGTTCCGGAACTCCTGTCGGTGGTGCCCGCGCCCGGCGTCTGGCATCTGGTCTCGCGGGTCGAGGCGATCGTCCGGCCCGGCACGGGCAACGACGCCGTACTCGACGCCACCTTCCCGCCCGCATCGGTGACCGGCACCCCGAAGCTGCGCGCGATGGAACTGCTCGCCGGCTGGGAGCGCGACGCCCGCGGGGTCTACTGCGGGGCGATCGGCATCGCCGGACCCGGCCGGGCCCTCGATCTGAACGTGGCCATCCGCACGGTCGAGATCGCGCCGGACGGCAGTCTCGGGCTCGGCGTCGGGGGCGGAATCACCATCGACTCCGTCCCGGAGAACGAGTGGCAGGAATGTCTCGACAAGGCGGCCAGCATCGTCGCTAACACTCGAGCCGATACGCTGCACAATCACAATTACCGGACTTGATCGTTGATTTCGGTACTATCTCGCCCATGACTCTGTCCTTCGAGGCGACCACCGATCTCACGGAGCTCGCCCGGGAGATCAACCGCGACCGCGAGGCCATCATGTCCGGTGCGACACCGCCTCCCGGATTCGCCGGAGAAGTGGTCGAGTCCTGGACCCGGGTACAGGACTCGAACCATCCCTCGACGGTCGACGATCACCATCGCGGACGCATCGACCGCGACGAACTCGAAGCCCGTCGGGCCGCCCATCCGCTCCGGCTCGCGGTGGACTCGCTCGAGCGGGTGTTCGCCCAGTCGATCGACGACCCGCTGATGTCGCTGGGCATCTTCGACGCCGACGGCGTGATGCTGTGGCGCGGCGGCTCGCGTGCGATGTTCCCCGAAGCGAACCGTCTCGGCCTCGTGGCGGGAAGCCGGTGGGACGAAGATTCCGCCGCGACCACCGCGGTAGGCCTCGCGATCCGCCACCGACGTCCCAGCCGCCTGTTCGGTCCGGAGCACTACAGCCGATCGCTGCACGGGCTGTACTGCACCGCGACGCCGGTCCACGACCCGCGCACCGGCGAGATGATCGCGGTCGCCGGGCTCGCCGGACCGGCCATGCAGATGCAGCCCGCTGTCTCGGCGTTCACGGCCGCGCTGGCGACGCTGAGCGAGCACGAGGTGACGCTCGCCCATCAGCGCACGCTCGCCGACCTGCGCTATCACGGCGCCGCCCAGCTGGCCGGCCTGCACGGCCCGGGTCTCCTCATCGACGACGACGGCTGGGTGGCCGAGGGCCGTGGGTGCACACCGCCGGTCCGGGTGGCCGCGCCCACCGAGGACATGCGTCAGTTCGTACCCGGACTCGGGATGTGCGTCGTCGAACGGCTCGGGACGGGCTGGCTGGTGCGCCCGGCAGGGCCCTCGGGCCCGGTCATCGCCGAACTCGACCTCGACGGCGAGCCGACGATCACGGTCACCGGCGACGACGCCCCGTGGCGGACGGTCCTCACGCGGCGCCACGCGCAGATCCTGCTGCTGCTCGCCGATGCGGGCGACCAGGGTCTCACCTCACAGCAGTTGAGCCAGTTGCTCTTCGGCGACCAGAACCACACCGTCAGCGTGCGCGCCGAGCTGTCGCGGCTACGCCGCGTCGTGGGGGCGCTCGTCTCGAGCCGGCCCTACCGGCTGGCGCCGCGCGTCGAGCTGCGGGTCAGCTCGGATCAGCTCGACGCCTATCGAGAACCGACTGGTAGACGTCGCGCCGCGAGGCACCCGAACCCTGCGTGACCTCTGCGCAGGCGTCTTTGAGGCGCATCCCGCCGGCCACCAGCTCCTCGGCGCGGTCGGCCAGCTCCTCGATGTCGGGTTCGGCGGCCACGGCACCGGCGATGACGACCGTGATCTCACCCCTGACGCCCTCGGCGGCCCATTCGGCCAGTTCGGCGAGTCCGCCGCGGCGGACCTCCTCGTAGGTCTTCGTCATCTCCCGGCACACGGCGGCACGACGGTCGGGTCCGAGGATCTCGGCCGCTGCCGCCAGGGTGTCGGCCAGCCGGTGCGGCGACTCGAAGAACACGGCCGTGCGCGGCTGTGCGACGAGTTCGCGCAGCCAGTCCGCGCGTGCCCCGGGCTTCCGCGGCGCGAATCCCTCGAAGCAGAACCGCTCCGACGGCAGTGCCGACACCGCGAGTGCCGTCGTCACCGCCGACGGGCCGGGCAATGCCGTCACCGGCAGACCGGCCTCTGCGCAGGCCACCACGATCCGATAGCCGGGGTCGCTGACCGACGGCATTCCGGCGTCGGTGACCAGCAGGACGGTCTCACCGCGGGCGATCGCCTCGACGAGCCCCGGGGTACGCGCGGCCTCCACCTGGTCGTAGTAGCTGACCACGCGGCCGCCGATCTCGACGCCGAGCGCGGCGGCCAGTGCACGGGTGCGGCGGGTGTCCTCGGCGGCGACGATGTCGGCCGTCTGCAGGGCCTCGCGCAACCGCGGCGACGCGTCGCCGACCTGCCCCATGGGTGTGGCGGCCAGCACCAGTCGTCCGGTCGTCCCGGTGTCGGGTGCGGACAGGTCGGGTGCGGCGTCGTCGGTGGGGTGCGTGTCGGGCTCGGCGGCATTCATCGTCAGCCAGCTTACGAGGGCCCACTAGGATCGAGCGGGTGACCATCACCGCCGCGCGCGACACCTCTGTGCCCGCCGGTGTCCCGGTCCCCGCCGTGGTCCCGCCGACCCGCCTCGGACCGGAGGTCCCGGCCCCGCTGTTCGGCGCCCCGGATCGGGGTCGCGGCCTTCTGGTCGGTGTCGTCATCACGCTCCTCGCCGCCCTGACCCGGTTCTGGAACCTGAGCCATCCCACCGACAAGGGCACCCCGGTCTTCGACGAGAAGCACTACGTGCCACAGGGCTGGCAGGTGCTCACCGGCGGCAACTGGATCGAGGACAACCCGGCCTATGGGCTCGTGGTGCATCCCCCGGTCGGCAAGTGGATGCTCGCCGCGTCGGAGGCCGTCTTCGGATACGGGCCGCTCGGCTGGCGGGTCGCACCGGCGATCTCCGGCGTCCTCATCGTCGTCCTGGTCTACTGCGTCGTGCGGCGGTTGACGCGGTCCACACTCGTCGGTGCGATCGCCGGCATCTTCGCGATCTGCGACGGCGTGCTCTTCGTGCAGTCCCGGATGGGGATGCTCGACATCTTCCAGGCCCTGTTCATCGTCGCCGCCTTCGCCGCGCTCGTCGCCGACCGCGACCAGGTCCGCGAACGGATGTACCGCGTCTACCTCGAGGGCCGGATCGACGACAGTCCGTTCGGGCCGCGCCTCGGTTTCCGCTGGTACCGCTTCACCGCCGGTGTGATGCTCGGGCTCAACTGCGGGACCAAGTGGTCGGGCGTCTACTACGTCATCTTCTTCACAGCCCTCGCCATCGGCTTCGACGTCGCGGCCCGCCGGGCGTATCACGTGCGGCGTCCGTGGGTCGGCACGCTCGTCCGCGACGTCGTGCCCGCCGGCGCGAGCCTCGCGGTGATGCCGGTGGTCATCTACTTCCTGACCTACATCCCGTGGTTCAACAGCGAGACCGCCGTCTACCGCTACTCGGAGGGCAATGCGATCGGGACCGGCGGAACCTTCTCGTGGGTACCCGGGGCGTGGCGTTCGCTCTGGTACTACGAGTCCGGCATCCTCCAGTTCCATTCGGGGCTGACCAACTCCGCGGGAAACCAACATCCCTGGGAGTCCAAGCCCTGGACCTGGCCGATGAGCCTGCGGCCGATGCTCTACGCCCTCGAGAACGGGCCCGACCAGTGCGGCACGGGCGAGTGCGTCCGCGCCCAGATGCTGATCGGGACACCGGCCCTGTGGTGGCTCACCCTGCCGATGTTGCTGTGGGGCCTGTGGTCGTGGATCGTCCGCCGCGACTGGCGCTACGCCGCGGTCGTCGTCGGCTACTGCGCCGGAATCCTGCCGTGGTTCCTGGCCCTCGACCGCCAGATGTACTTCTTCTACGCGACGGCGCTGGCCCCGTTCCTGGTGATGGGCCTCGCCCTGTGTTGCGGTGATCTGTTGCGCTCGACGGCGGCCACGGCCCGCGCCCGGCCCGAACGACGGGTGCTGTCGATCATCGTGGTCGCCGTCTACGTGGCGCTGGTGGTCACCAACTTCGTGTGGCTGTGGCCGATCCTCACCGCGTCCCCGATCTCGCCGGGACTCTGGCGGCAGCAGATCTGGCTGCCCAGCTGGGGCTGAGCGCCACCGCCAGAGTCCCTCGGCAACCCGTTGCTCCCTGATCCGAACGAGCGTGACGCCCCCAGGTCCGATGCCTGAGGTGCGAGGAGCGCAAGCCGCCGGGCTGAGTAGCGACGGAGGAGCGTATCGAAGTCGACGAGCCACGAAGGGCCGGTGACCGACCCGTCAGGCCGGTGAACCGTCCTTGTCGGCGGCCGGGATCGTCCCGTCGCCGTTGAGCCCGGCCTGTTCGACGATGTCGGGCTCGATGATCTCCAGGTGCCGCACGGCGTCGGCGTGGATCGAGTCGAGCTCACCGGTGGCGATCGCCTCGGCCTGCTCCCGGACATGCTCGTCGACGCGTGCGGACAGGACGGTGCGGGAGACGACGAGCGGATCGTGCCGGAGATCCAGGTACAGCGACAGGCACATGCCGATCATGACCAGGACGAAGGGCAGGGCCGCGATGATCGCCATCGTCTTGATCCCGTCGAGGGCGTCGTCACCGCTGATCGCCAGCAGCAGTGCGGCCACCACGCCGGTGAGCACACCCCAGAACACCGTGATCAGGCGTGACGGTTCCTCCGCTCCGCGCTGGGACAGCGTCCCCATCACCAGCGAGGCGGAATCGGCACCCGAGACGAAGAAGATCGCCACCAGGATCATCACCAGCGCTGAGGCGACACCGGTCCAGGGCAGGTTCGCCAGCACGTCGAACAGGGTGTCCTCGCTGGCGTCGTTCGCCGCGTCGAAGTTCAGCACGCCGGTCATCTGCTCCCGGATCGCGGTACCACCGAACACGCAGAACCAGACCAGCGACACCGTCGTCGGGACCACCATCACGCCGATCACGAACTCGCGGATGGTCCGCCCACGACTGATCTTGGCCAGGAACAGGCCGACGAACGGGGTCCACGAAACCCACCACGCCCAATAGAAGATCGTCCAGTCGGCCAGCCACTGCTCCCCGGCCTCGGTCGCGACCGTCGCATCCGAACGCGCGGCGAAGGTCGTCAGGTCGGTGAAGTAGGCACCGAGCGTGGTCGGCAGCAGGTTGAGGATGAAGATGGTCGGGCCGACGACGAAGACGAAGGCCGCGAGCACGACGGCGAGCACCATGTTGATGTTCGACAGCCACTGGATGCCGCGGGCGATGCCCGAGACCGCGGACGCGACGAAAGCAGCGGTGAGGATCGCGATGATCCCGACCAGGAGGAGCTTCGTGGGTTCGTGGACCCAGCCGACCTTGTCCAGACCCGAACCGATCTGCAGCGCACCAAGACCCAGCGACGCGACCGTACCGAACAGAGTCGCGAAGATGGCGAGGATGTCGATGACCTTGCCGGCCGGGCCGGTGGACACCTTCGGGCCGAACAGGCGCTCGAACACCGAGCTGATCAGCTGCGTACGACCGAGGCGGAATGTGCTGTACGCCAGCGCCAATCCGACGACCGCGTACATCGCCCAGGGATGGAATCCCCAGTGGAACATCGTCGTGGCCATCGCGGCGCGAACGTCCTCGGCGGCGATCTCCGGTGGCGGACTGACGAAGTGGAAGAGCGGTTCGTAGGCGCCGAAGAACATCAGGCCGATACCCATTCCGGCGCTGAACATCATCGCGATCCAGCTGACGGTGCGGAACTCGGGTGCCTCGTCGTCACGGCCGAGAGGTATGCGGCCGTACTTGGACACCGCCAGGAACACCGCGAAGATGACGAAGCCGGTCGCGGACAGGATGAACAGCCAACCGAGGTTGGTGGTGATCCACCCCAGGACGTCGGAACTGGTCGAGTTGAGGCCGTCCTTGTCGGCAAGACCCCAGGCGACGAAGGCGATGACGATGAGGGCAGTGACCGAGAAGACCACGGGATCCAAGCGTGGTCGTGCGGGCCGACTCCCCCCACCAGGTCCGCGCGAGGAGTCCTGCGCACGGCCAGACGGCACGTTCTGTTCACTTGTCATGAGTCCACCAAAGCAACGTCGGTGCCGCTATTTCAAGTCGCGCGCACTGCGCGCTGCACCAGAGCGACGATCGTTTCGTCGTCGAGACCCAGGTCACGGGCGGTCTCGACGTAGGTCGACGCCGCGGTGAAGCCGGCGTCGTGCGCATCGTGCCGACCCGCCTTGACGAACGAACCCGACCGTCCGCGCGTCTCGATGACGCCGGCCGCCTCGAGTTCGCGGTAGGTCTTCGCCACCGTGTTGGGGGCGAGGTCGAGGTGGGCGGCGAGTGCCCGGACGGTGGGCAGGCGATCACCGGTGAGCAGCGTGCCGTCGGCGATCAGTTCGATGACTCGGAGCCGCACCTGCTCGAAGGGCGGGCGGTCGGATGCCGGGTCCACCGTCAGATGGTCCAACAGCGACGAACTCATGGTCGGCCCCTCACAACAGATCCCGCGCCAGCGGACACGACATGCACCGGGGCCCACCACGACCCGAGCCGAGTTCGCGGCCCTCGATCTCGATGACCTCGATACCCGAATCACGCAGGCGACGATTGGTTTCCACGTTGCGGTTGTAGGACACGACGACCCCGGGCGACAGGGCGAGGGTGTTGTTGCCGTCGTCCCACTGCTCGCGCTCGGCGGTCACCGGGTCGAGACCGGTGTCGATCACCCTGAGCTTGCCGATACCCATTGCCTCGGCGGCCGCTTCGACGAACGGCCGCTCCCCGGTGACGTGTACGGCGTCGGTGTCCGGGTCGTGGACGAGGGTGAACGCCGACATGTGGTCGCGGATGTTGGGGTACATCACCACCGCATCGGTGTCGACCATGGTGCACACGGTGTCGAGATGCATGAACGCCCGCGCCTGTTCGATGGGTACGGCGAGCACGGTGTGGGCGAGATGATCGTCGAAGAGGCTGCGCGCCAGAGCTTCCGCACCGGCCGGCGTGGTGCGCTCCCCCACCCCGACGGCCACCACACCCGGCGCGAGGAGCAGCACGTCACCGCCCTCGACCGGCGCGACCTGCGACTCGTAGGCGCGCCGGGCACCGGTGAAACGGGGGTGATGCGCGTAGATGAGATCGGTCAGCGACGTCTCGCGTGTCCGCGCGTGGAGTGCCAGGGAGGTGATCGCGAACCGCGAACCGATCCAGAACGAGCTGTCGCGGGTGAACAGCAGATTCGGCAGCGGCTCGATGGCGAACTCAGGGCCGTGATGCATCCGGCGCACCAGCGACGACCGCTCCGCGGACGGCGTGATCGGCAGTTCGTCGAACGTCATCCCGGCCGTCAGGACGTGCGACAGATCCGCGGGCGCGAGTCCGCGGAGGTGCCTCGCGAGGTCCTCGGCGAGGTGTGTCCCCAGACGGCGTGCGCTGACGGCGGCCGCGATGCCCTGGATGCGGGCGGCCCCGCTGTGCACGATCGTCTCGGTGAGCAGGTCGCCGAGCAGGTAGACGTCGACCCCGCGATCCCGCAGCACCGCGGCGAACGCGTCGTGTTCCTCCTGCGCACGGTCGACCCAGGGCAGACCGTCGAAGAGCAGTTGATCGTTGTTGCGGGGCGTGAGGCGTCGCAATTCGTCACCGGGACGGTGCAGCATCACCGCACGCAGCGTGCCGACCTCGGAATTCGCTCCCAGCGCATAGTCCCACCCGGTTGCGGCAGACCCCGCTGCGCCAGACCCTGCTGCGTCTGACCCCTGTGCAGCATCCTGCTGCCCGTCACGCATCATCGCTCAACCGTAATTCGTTCCGTCACGATCGGTCGCCTCATCGTGGGTCAACGTCGGACCCTGACCGACGATCGCCGGCGCGGTCTCCCGGGCGAACAACCAGGTGACCAGGGCGATCGACGCGACCACACCGGTCAGCACGAACGCGGGACCGAAACCGACCCGATCGGCCACGAACCCGACGATCACCGGCCCGGTCACCGCACCGAGGTCGGAGGACATGCCGAACGCGGCGAGCGCCGACCCACCCTGCTGGCGGTTGCCCAGGACGTCGGCCAGCGCGGCCTGATGGGTGGGCGCGAACAATCCGGACCCGACACCCGCGAGCACCGACAATGCCAGCGCGACGGGGACGTTGGGCGAGAAACCGAGCGCGATGGTGGCGACGACGGTGATCGTCAGGCCCGGCAGCATGATCGGCCGACGACCGAACCGGTCGGAGAGCCTGCCCGCGACGAGGATCGCGAGAACGTTGCCCGCCGCATAGACCGCCAGCACGATCCCGGCCATCCCCGCGCCCGCACCGAGCCCCTCGGTGATGAACAGCGGGACCACCGCCACGCGCACGCCCATCGACGCCCAACCCTGCGTGAAGTTCGACGCGAGGATGGCCCGGTAGGCGCTGTCCCGCAGGGCGGTACGGAAGCCGATGAGTCCGGCTGTCGGCCCCTCGGCCTGGTCCGGGGCGATGACCTCGCGCAGCTGGGTGGCCACGACCGCCGACGCCACCAGGAGGGCGACGGCGTACACGACGAACGGCACGCGCAGACCGAAGCCCACCAGCGCGGCGCCGATCAGCGGTCCGGTGATGGAACCGATCAGGAATCCCGCGGAGAACAGGCCCGATACCCGGCCGCGAATGTCGCTGGGCGCCATCCGGATCAGCAACGCCATCGCCGAGATGCTGAACATCGTCGACCCGATGCCGCCCAGACCGCGGAACACCAGCAGCTGCCAATACGACTGTGCGAAGGCACAAGCCAGCGTGCTGGCCGCGACGATGAGCAGCCCGGTCAGGTAGATGCGCCGTTCGCCGAACACCGACACGAGCCGTCCGCCCGCGGGCGCGAACAGCAGCCGCATGATCGCGAAAGCGGACACCACCGCGGTGGCCGCGGTGAACGAGACGTTGAACGCGCGAGCGAAACTCGGCAGGGCAGGCGCGATGAAGCCGTAACCGAGTGCGATGACGACGTTGGCCGACAGCAGCACCCAGATGCCGCGGGGGATCTGCCTCATGGCAGCTCGGGCAGATCGTCGAGGGCCTTCGCGGTGAGTTCGCGGCCGAGATCGATCATCTCGGTGGCCTTGTGGAAGTCGAGGGTGCGCACCGTGCGGCGAGGCACCCGGATCAGGACGTCGGGCGGATAGCCGGCGACCTGGTACCGGGTGAGCGCATCCTGCATGATGTCGAGCGACCGGCTGAGCACCTCGACGCGACCCATCCGCTGGGGCTCGTCGGCGGTGTCCGTCGACACCGCCGCGGTGTCGACCACGACCGCGCCCTCCTCGTCGGGGACGGCAGCCGGAGCCACCTGGTCGGCGCCGTCGGCGGCGGCCTCGGTGCTCAACTGCTGGGTGTTCGCGGACTCCGAACCCGCCAGGTCGCCGGCCTCCGAGCCGAAGCGGTCACGCACCGAGCGCACGAACTCGTTGTCGAGGATGGGCGCGACGTTGCGTCGGAGCAGGCCTTTCGCTTTGGGCTGCCGACTGGCACCCGTCTCGGGCCCGCCGTCGGAGCCGACGATCACGCCGATCGTCACGTCACTCGGGACGCCCGAGGTCGGCGCGACGGGCAGCGGGTCGAGGATGCCGCCGTCGGCGAGGAGCCGCCCCTTGTGTTCGTGCGGGCTGATCACTCCGGGGATCGCGATCGACGCACGCAACGCGTCGGCGAGATTGCCGCGCTGGAACCACACCGCACGACCGGCGTACAGGTCGGTGGCGATGGCCGTGAACGGGATCGGCAGGTCCTCGATCACGGTGTCGCCGAGGATCTCCCGCACCCGGGTGAGGATGCGTTCGGCACCGATGACCCCCGGTTTGGTGAGGGAGACGTCGAGCAGCCGCACGACGTCGAGCTGGGACAGGCCCGAGATCCAGTCGACGTAGTCGTCGAGTTTGCCCGCGCAGTACAGGCCCCCGACCAGCGCACCCATGGATGATCCCGCGACGGTGACGATCTCGAATCCGCGTGCCTCGAGCTCGGCGATCACGCCGATGTGCGCGTACCCGCGAGCGCCGCCACTTCCCAGAGCCAGCGCCACGCGCGACGGTCGAGCCATGCCGCAACCCTACCGCCGCAGGTTGTCCCGCCGAGATCGCGGGACGCCGATCACTCGCCCATGAGGCGACGGGGACCGGGACCGAGTTTGTTCAACTCGTCTCCGGGGTTCAGCAGGTGGCATTCGCCGAGCGACAGGCATCCGCACCCGACGCACGACCCCATCATGTCGCGCATGTTCTCCAGCAGTGCGATGCGGTGGTTGATGTCGTCCACCCAGCGCTTCGACGCCGCCTCCCACATCGACTTCGACGGGGATTCGTGGTCACCGAGTTCGGCGAGCACCTCGCCGATCACCGACAGCGGGATGCCCGCGACCTGCGAGGCCCGGATGAACGCGACCCGGCGCAACATCGCCCGGTGGTAGCGCCGCTGGTTGCCGGCGGTCCGACGGCTGAAGATCAGGCCCTGCTCCTCGTAGAACCGGACCGCCGACGGCGCGATGCCCGCCCGCTGCGCGAGCTCCCCGACCGAGAGCTCGAGTCTCTTCAGCGTCATGCGTCGATGGTAGGCACCGGAGTGCTCAGTTGCGTACCACCAGCACCGGGCATTCGGCGTTGTGCATGACCTTCTGGCTGGTCGAGCCGAGCATGAGTCCGCGGAATCCGCCGCGTCCGCGGCTGCCCACGACGACGAGCTGGGCATCGGTTCCGGCCGCGTCGAGCAGCGCCTTGGCCGGCTCCTCGGGCAGTACGCGGCGTTCCACCCGGACGTCCGGGTAGTCCTGCGCGTACCCGGCCAGCCGCTCGGCGAGCACTTCGACCGCGTCCTGGGTCATCCGTTCGACCTCGTCGTGCCCGATCCCGTACCCGTGCAGGGCGTCGGCGTCGAGCGGGGTCCAGGTGTGGACCGCGACGAGCGGGGCGTTGCGGAGCGACGCCTGCCGGAACGCCTCGGCGACGGCCACGTCGCTGATCGGCGAACCGTCCACGCCGACCACGACCGGGCCGGTGTCGGAGCCCTCCGCGGCGACGACGGCCACGCGGCCGTGTGCGTGGGCCGCCACGTTGATGCTCACCGAACCGAGGAACAGGCCCTTCACACTTCCCAGCCGACGGGTTCCGACCACGATCATCGCGGCGTCCTTGCCGAGTTCGAGGAGCACGCGCGCCGCGTCGCCGTCGACGATCGACGTGGTCACGCTGACGTTCGGTGCCGCTGCCTTGGCGACGTCGTTCGCGGCATGTACGGCATCCGAGGCGTCCTGCCGGATGGCGTCGACGACGTCCTGCGGGATGATCAGGCCGGGCGCGTAGTCGCTGGTGCTCGCGTCGTAGGCGCCGACGATCTTGAGGTCGAGGCCTTCCGCCGCCGCGGCCTTGGCCGCCCATCGCACCGCGCCGGTGGCCGCGTCCGAACCGTCCACGCCGACGAGTATCGCGTTCATGTCGGTCATCTCCTCTGGGCTCATCTCTTCTGTCCACGACCGCCTGATGGAGGCCGGGTCCTCGACCTCCATCCTGCTCCCGGGAACCGGCGGCATCAATGAGCACTAAGTCCTTCACGCCGTGGCGTGTAGCGTGGTGGTCATCATGACCTCCCCGACTCCACAGAACTCCAACGACTTTCGTGCGATCGTGATCCACGTCGCCATCACCGTCGTGTTGGGACTCGGCCTCCTCCTCGTCGGACTCGGGGCGTCGGACTCGGTGCAGAACGTCCTCGTCATCGCCTCACCTGTCGTCGTACTGATCGGCGCGATCGCGATGCTGGTGCGTGCCTACCGGGTCTGGAAATCCGGTGGACGGTGGCAGATGTGGCAGGGCGGGGCCTGGTTCCTGCTGGTGTTCTTCATCGTGATGCTGTTCAATTCCGCACCCGTGCTGTTCGAGTCGAACACCGAATAGCGCCGCGGGCGGCCGGTAGAATCCGAGCTCTCACACCACAGGGAGCCAAGCGTGTCCTTCGACGTCACCCGCGGCGCTTCGCCCGTGCACGGCTCGGTCGTTCCGGGGTCGATCATCGCCGCGCACCGCATCGAGTGGGTGCTCCGGAGATCCGACTTCGGCACGACCTGTCGCGCGGTCCCGGTGCCGCCGACTCCCACTCCCCCGGGTCGGCCGGCACCCGACCCGGTCGTGCTCACCGTCGTCGACCCCGCGCGTTCCGCCGATGCCCGGTTCCGCAGCTGGTTCGCCCACTCCAATGAATTGGCCTCGGGCATCAGGAATCCCGCGATCGCCCAGATCGCCGGACACGGCCTCACCGATGGCCGGCTGTGGGTCGCCACTGTGCCGGTGCCCACCACCGACGCGGCCGAACTCCTCCGACACCACCCCGACGGCATCGACATCGATCTGGCCGTGCGGATCGTGGCCGCGGTCGGGGAGGCACTCGACGCCGCCCATCGTCGACGGTTGGTGCACGGCGGTGTCACCACCGCCGACATCCTGATCACGACCGGCCGAGATCCCGCCGCCGAGATCACCGCATCCGACATCACCGACCCGGGTGCGGTCACGCTGCGCGGGTTCGGCCTGTCGCCACCCGCCGCCGGAGAGGACACCCCGCACCCGGACTCCGACGTGGCCGCCCTCGGACGCACACTCGTCGAACTCCTGACCGGGACCACATCGGTTGCCCGGCACCGTGTTTCCGGCGACGTCTCACCCGCTTTCCATTCTGTCCTGGCACGGGCACTCGATCCGGACCCCGATCACCGATATCGGACCTGCGCCGAGTTCGTCCGGGCCGCCGACCTCGCTCTCCACCTCACCCACACCGACGGGGAGCCACCGACCGAGAACATCGACCCCGCACCGCGGGTCTTCCACCCCGCCGGGCATCCCGATCGACCGACCGAGGTCGTCGTCGAACACCCCGGGGGTCACCACCGGGATGTCGAGTCCCGTTCTGGCCGGCCGACTTCCGGTTCTGCTACCGCGCGACGACGCCAGAACATCGCACCGGTCCTGGTGGCGCTCGTCGTGGTCGCGGTCTGTGTGGGCGCGGTGGTCGTCCTCGGCGCGCGCAACGCGCCACCGCCGTGGCCGTCGACGGTCGCACCGATCGCCGACGCCTTCCCACGACTGCTGCCCGACTCCCCCGATCAGCAGGGATGGCGGGATGCGTCCTGTCAGGCCATGTTCCGCGACGGTCTCGACGCCATCGCCTGCTCCGACGCCGAGGAGGTCACCTACGTCGTCTGGCACACCGCCACCCCTGGCGCCCGCGACAGCGTCACCGCACCGCTCGAGGGTTATCCGGGTGACAAGATCCAGTGGCGGGACGGCCCCGCATCGTCGAGCCGCGACAGCCTCGCCGACGGCTGGGTGGTCACCAACTTCGTCGAACCGGTGCGCGAGCCGTTCACGGTGATCACCACGTGGCCGGGCCATTCCGGCCGGCAGATCCTCGACGGCTGGTGGCGCACCGCACCCCTCGGATGACCGGCAACGATGTCAACGACCCCGCAGGGCGTCGATCCGTTCGGCCACCTGCAGCGCGGTCGACGGCCGCGTCCCGGCCAGCGCCAGACAGTTGGCGATCAGCGTGCGCTCGTCGCGGTCGAGCTTCTCCGACAGGGCGGGTGGCGTCGACAGGGCGGCCCGGATCGCCAGCAGCGGCTGGGCGTCGGGCACCTCTCCATACACCCCTTCGTCGGTGAGTGCACGGTGCAGACATGCTCCGAGAGACCAGATGTCGGTCGCGCGGGACGGCACGTCACCGGCCAGCAGTGCCGGGTCCATGTACTGCACGGCTCCGGGCTGGGCGAAGCTGGTGATCGGTTCGTCGGCCGCGAGCACCCGGGCGAGCCCGAGATCGGAGATCTTCCCGCCCGTCTCGGTCACCATGATGCTCGACGGGGTGATGTTGGCATGGGCGATGCCGGCCTCGTGCAGGGCATCGACACCGCGCGCCGCGTCGGCGACCGCGGCCAGACGTTCGTCCCGGCTGAGGGGACGTGCAGGTGTGCCGAGCGATCCCATCGGGAAGAACTCCATCGCATACATGAACTGGCCCTGTAGCACCGCGTCGTAAAGACCGGCCAGGTAGGGCGAGGCGACCGCGGCGAACGCACGCAGTTCCCGGACGCCGCGACGGTAGGCGTCGTCGCTGCACACCCCGCTGAACACCTTGACCACCACGCGGTCGGTGGCCAGCCCGAGGCGCGCGGGCGGCACGGCGAGATAGAACGTTCCGTTGCCGCCGACTCCGAGCTTCTGGAGCACGGTGAAATCCGCGAGCTGCTGCGGGATCTCGACTGTGGCCATGTCAGTGCCTCTCTGGTGATGACGTGGTGGAACCGGTGCCGGCGCTCGGCGTGGGGTCGGTCGGTGCCGTCGCCTCGGCGTACAGCGTGGTCATCCGGTCACCCAGTGCTTCTTCGCTGGTCTCGGTGTTGTCGACGACGGTCACCGGGATGTCCGGACCACGCCCGTGGGTGGGGTCGTCGGCAGCGGCGGCGACGGTGAAGGCGGCGTCCTCGCCGCGGTGACGCTTCGGCTCGACGAGGGAGACCCGGACACCGCGCTCGATCACGGGCCGCAGGTCGGCGAGCCAGCGCCGCCGTGAACCGGTGGACACGATCGTGAGGGAACGAGACCCGAACAACGCCAGTCCGGCGCCCACCACGGCGGCGGTCCGACCGCTGCGGCTGTCCGCGACCTCGCAGGTGATGACGCTGCGGCTGGGTGCCGCACCGGCTGCGGCGTTCTCGTCGACGATCGCCACCGGTGCCGCGCGCAACATCTCGCCGAGGGCGCGGTCGGCGGCGTCGATGACGATCACGTCGGCGTTGGCGTTGCGGGCCATCGCGTCGAGGTCGGCGGCCGGGTCGGATCCGAAGCGGCACAGGACCGACACCGATCCGGCTCCGGTCAGCGAGGCACCGAGCAGGTTCAGCTTCTCGACGGCGGAGGCCATGGCCGCGAAATCGGGTACCACCGGCACGCCGACCTCGAGCCGTCGGGCCGGCCTGTCCGCCGTGGTGAGAAGTCCGGCCAGCACGACGTCGTAACCCGTTGCGCAGTCCAGCAATCGACGGTGTCGTGCGCGGAGGTCCTCGACCGTGCCGTCGGGGTCGCGTAACACCACCAGCACCCGCGGGGCGGTCGCCGCGGCCAGGGCCCGACGTTCGGCCGCGGCGATGTCGTTGGCCACCACCGTGTCCGGGTAGACGAGCCGCAGCAGGGGTTCGGTCAGCACCGTCGTCACCAGTGCCATCACCACGAGCATCGCGAAGAGGTCGTCGCTGAGGACACCGAGATCGCGTCCCGCCGAGAGGATCACCAGCTCGGTGAGACCTCGGGTGTTCATCAGCACGGCGATGGCCGCGCTCTGACGTGTGGGGATCGCCGAGACCCGGGCGCCCGCGTAGGCGCCGAGGAACTTGCCGGCGATCGCGACGACGAGCACCAGGCCCAGTTGCCAGAGCCCGGACAGTCCGATCCCCGCGAGATCGACGCTCAGGCCGGTGACGACGAAGAACATCGGCAGCAACAGCAGCACGCTGACCTGTTCGAGCCGCTCCAGGATCTCGCGGTGCAGCTGCTCGGCACCGACCTTGGGCATCACCGCACCGAACATGAAGGCACCGAAGATCTGGTGGATGCCGATGACGTCGGTGGCAGCCGAGGACAGGAACACACCGATGAGGATGACCGCCAGGATGTCCGGGGTCAGGCGTCCCGCCGTGTCGCGCCACTCGACCAGCTTGGCCAGCAGCGGACGCACGATCCCGAACATGATGACCGCGTACACCAGGGTCATCCCGACGATCTTCGCGACTTCCAGCGGACTGCCGCCCTCGATGATCGCGATGATGAACGCGAGCAGCGTCCAGGCGAGGATGTCGTCGACCGCGGCCGCTGCCAGGCTGAAGACGCCGGGGACGGTCCGCATCATCCCGCGGTCGGCGAGGATCCGCGCCAGCACGGGGAACGCGGTGATCGACATCGCGACGCCCATGAACAGGACCATGCCGAGCCGTTCGATCTCGACTCCGCCGACGGTGTCATGCGACGGGTACAGCAGAAGCCCCAGTGCCGCACCGAGTCCGAACGGAAGCACGATCGAGCATGCGGAGATGCTCGCCGCCGCCCGCTCACGGCCACGGGTCAGTCGCATGTCGAGTTCGAGCCCGACGATGAACATGAACAGCACGAGCCCGATCTGGGCGAGGCCACCGAGGAGTGGCCGTACCTCTTCGGGGAACAGCCACTGGTCGGGGTTCCCGGGGAGGAGCCCCAGAAGGCTCGGCCCGAGTGCGATCCCGGCCGCGATCTCGCCGACGACGGCCGGTTGCCGCACCGCACGCGCGATCATCCCGCCGACGCGGGCGACCGCGATGATGACCGCGACGTCCAGGAGGAGGAATGCGACCGTGTGCTTGTCCATCTCAGGTCCCGGCCGTCTCAGATCCGCGCATGGTGCGACTCGAAGATGAAGTGGCGCCCTCCGATTCGTACATGCGACCCCGGGACCAGGACGTGTGGACGGTGCGGGAGCAGGCGCACCTCCCGGTTCCCACTGCTCGGGTCGGCGACGAAGGTGCCGTTCGCCGAGCCGAGGTCGACGAGCTGGACGGTCCACTCCACCAACCGGATCTCGACGTGCCGGCGTGACAGCTGGCCGGTCTCGTCCTGCACGCGAATCGGTTTCGGCGAACCCGCCCGTCCACCGCCGGACGACCCGGGTTCGCGCCCGATGACCAGGTCCTCGTCGAGCAGGAAGGTGAAGCCGTTGTCGAGCAGCAGCCAACCCAACGGCGGCCGCTCCCCTTCCACCAGGAAGGTCGTCAGCTGATCCATCCGGATGCCGCAAACGCCGCACAACCATGACTGTGGGTGGTTGAGGTGCCCTCGCGAGCAACGGATCCCGTGCACCTTGGCCCGCGACGCCTCGATCTTCACGACCTCGGTCGCGGGACGCTGATGCTCTTCCTTCGGCAGCGGGGCGCGCGGTTCGAGGGGCTCGGCGAACGGGCTCGGTCGGACAACGGGTGCGGCCGGCATCGGATCCGTCGGGAGAGGTTCGACCGGGTCCGGTTGGCCGACCGGCGTCCCGCCGAGCGGGGTCGACGTGAACGGCAGTGGCTCGGCGACCTCCGGTCGCATCCGCTCGGTCGTCCCCATCGGATCGGGGTCGCCGGCAACGGGTTCTGGCTCCGGCTCCGGTTCGGGTTCGGGTTCGGGCTCCGGCTCCGGCTCGGGCGCCGGGGTCTGCATCGACGCCGGCAGCGGGTGGAATTCGGTGCCGCGCAACCCGAGCGGTGTGTGCAGCAACGCCCCTGCGGCGGGCACGACACCGTCGACCAGGTCGAAACGCTCCTCGCCGACCTCCGCCGGGACGGTGCCCTCGAGGTAGAGACCGAGTCCCTCGAACGGCCACGGAATGGCCTTGTCATAGGTGTCGCCGGGGGGCGGTCCGATCCGCTTTCCATCGGTCTCGCCGTAGACCCGCCCCGACATGAAGATCGCGATCCCGACGTTGTCGGGCGCGGCGAACGCGATGTCGATCTGTTCATCGGCGGTGAGCACGAGCTGCGCCAGCGCGCGGACGAGATGACGACCACGCCGGGGTGCCGAATCCGGGACGGACACCGCGGATTCGACGTCGAGCAGGTCGGTGATGAACGCCGCGGGCACGGTGTCGGAGATCAGGCAGAGGAACGCCGGTTTGCGGATCACGATCCCCGCACCAGGGATAAGCGTCACCGTCGGGGTCACGCTGGGGATGTCACCCGGGATGGTCACAGGAACCGGCCTCCTTGGAATCGCCAGTGCGGGAAGATCACTCGCAGCGGACCGTTGACCGCGACCCACACCAGCAGCCAGGTGGTGAGGAACTGGACGGTGAACACCAACGGCGACGGTCGCAGCTCCGCCGGCAGCAGACCTGTCTTGTCGACGACGAGCCACACCACGATGCCCTCGTTGATCGCGGTGAGGAGACCGAACAGGGTGGGCCAGTCCTTCTCCCACCGGAACTGCTGCACGAAGTGGTAGACGAACTCCCACGCGACGCCGAGCACGATGACGGTGAACAACACCGTGAACGCGACGCGGTAGACCTCGAAGACGGTGGGGTCACCCGACGAGATCAGCCACAGGAACGGAACCAGCACGACGGTCCACGCCCCGCCGAGGATGCCAAGCACCAGCACGCGGGTCTGGATCCGTCCCCACAGGGTGGGCAGCATCAGTCGACTCCCTTGTTGTTCATCCATCGCCACCACTGGGCAGTCGAACGCCACGGGGTGAGTCGCCTGCAGAAGCCCTGCCGCGCGAGGTCGTCGACGATCTCGAGAGCGGCGATCTGCAGACCGAGAAAGGTGTCGACACCCGGGAAGTACCCGCCGAGCGTCGCACTACCCGATGCGTACAGCTTCCCGTCGCCGTTGCGGGTGCCCTTCAGCTCGAAGTCGCGTTCGACGTCCATCCGGCCGACCGGGTTGATCCCCGCCCCGGTGTGGTCGAGAAGATCGCGCAACAACCGGTGTTCGCGCACGTCGGCCTCGAGCCCGGTGCAGTCGATGACGTAGTCGGCGTACAGCTCGAAGGTGCCGTCCGGACGGTGCTCCTGCCTGATCGGGGCGTGGGGGTCGACGCGAACCGTCGTCACCACACCCTGGCCGCCCGGCCCGGGAACCAGGCTCTCGGCCTTGCCGACCGCGGCTCGGTACCACCCTTCGCGGCGTCCACGAGCGAGCTGTTCCTGCCAGTCGTCGCGGATCGGGGTGTTGGTGCCGCCCATCTGTTTGTAGGCCTCGGCGCGGTCGTGGCCCTCGAGTTTGCGCATGCGCGCCTTGAGCTGGCCGCCCCACACCGATTTCGGATAGTTGAATCCCTGGTAGGCCCAACCGTCCTTGCCCTTGCGCCGCATGAAGATGTGCGGGCCGTGTGGTTTGTCGTAGTACGTGCGGAACAGGTGCACGATCTGCGTCTGCAGGCCGAGCGCATCCCGGTCGTCGATGAGGCGTTGCAGCACACGGGATGCGACGATCCCGGCGCCGCGGATCAGGACGGTACCCGGCTTGCGTTGCAAGGACTGGTAGACGTGTTCGTGGGGTTCGTAGGCGTTGACGACCTTGCTGGCGTCGCGATAGGTCTCGCGGAACGCCTGCAGGTCCGGCAACAGTTTGATCCCCGGATACCCGATGGCCACATGCACCCAGCGACTGCGGAACGCCACCCGCTTGGTCGGCGAACCACCCTGTGGCGGTGTGAGAATCGTGAAGTAGCCGCCGCCGGCGCGGCGTCGGATCATGCGGACCTGCCCACGGTGCAGGCACCTCAGGTAGCCGATGCGGTGGCACTCCTTCTCCATGGACTCGAACGCCTGCCCCGCCTTCGGGGTGTAGTAGTTCGCGAAGATCGGTTCGACCAGGACATTCCACAGCGGCTTGATCGTCTTGTCGGCCCACGCCTCGCGGACGGCGTAGGACGGGAACCCCCAGATGTTGTCGGGGGTCGAGGCCGAATCCGATCGGAGTCGTTCGCCGCGCGGGATCTGCGACACCCGGGTCAGGTACTCGTAGCTGTGCCACGGCACGTCCTGGGGACCGAGGACCGCAATCTGGTCGAGCGGGACACCGCAGATCCGGAGATAGTCGACCGTGACGAAGGAACCGATCCCCGAACCGACGGTGACGAACGGGACGTCGACGATCGGGATACCGGCCGCCTCCACCATCGCCTCGGTCCAGACGTCGGTGTCGACGAGTTGGGGCGTGAGATCACCGAGGCCGCCGGGGTGGGGCCGCGCGGCGGGACGTGCCGGGAACTGCTCCGGCCGACGCGGCGGGAACGGTCCCGGCGCGTACGGGACACGACGGGACATCGCTTCCTCCGATGAGGTCGGGTGGCACGGGACGGTGCGGTCACTCTAACGCGCGAAGCGGTCCGGAACAGGGTGAAACCAGCCGATCGAATTACGGCCGTCTCGGCAGGTCAGCGGGTGAACCGGACACGATCGGGCGCAGCCCGCGCAGGCACCTCGGCCGCGGAACGTGACATTGACTGTTGACAAATAGCGGAGCGTCGAAATACGTTCGAGTCATCCGCTGTGGCCGCCCTCACGCAGCCCGGCCCACCTCGAAGGACGCGACGATGACCAAAGCATTGACAAATCCGAACTCCCTGCACACCGCCGGCGACGGCCCGGCCCGCTACGTTCCCGAACACGACAAAACGGGCGGCCAGCAGGACTACGGACAGGTGCTCGACGACCTGTCCTCGGCCTCGGTTCACCGCAACTTCGATCCCTACGTGGACATCGACTGGGATGCGCCGCACATGGCGATCACCGAGAACGATCCGCGCTGGATCCTCTCCTACGAGGTCGACCCGATCGGCCGCCATCCCTGGTACCAGCAGCTTCCGGAGAGCAAGCAGATCGAGATCGGCATGTGGCGTCAGGCCAACGTCGCCAAGGTCGGCCTGCAGTTCGAGTCCGTCCTGATCCGCGGCCTGATGCAGTACAGCTTCAAACTGCCCAATGGTGCACGCGAATTCCGGTACACCACGCACGAATCCAAGGAGGAGTGCAACCACACCCTGATGTTCCAGGAGTTCGTGAACCGGGTGGGCATGGACGTTCCCGGCGCGAAGATCGGATACCGCCTGATCTCGCCGTTCGTCCCGCTGGTCTCGACGGTCTTCCCGATCGTGTTCTTCTTCGGCGTCCTCGGCGGCGAAGAGCCGATCGACCACATCCAGAAAGACTTCCTGCGGACCCGCGCCCGCCTGCACCCGACGATGGCCGCGGTCATGCAGCTTCACGTGGCCGAAGAGGCGCGGCACATCTCCTTCGCCCACCACTTCATCCGCGAGCAGGTCCCGCAGCGCAACCGCTTCCAGCGTTTCCTGCTGTCGCTCATGCTCCCGCTGACCATGCGTACCCTGTGCAGCGCGATCGTGGTGCCGCCGCGCTCCTTCGCCAAGGAGTTCGACGTCCCGCGCGAGGTCATGAAGGACATCTTCTGGCGGTCCGAGGAGTCGAAGCGATTCCTGCGCAACGTTTTCGGCGACGTCCGGATGCTCGCCGAGCAGAGCGGTCTGATGAACCCGGTGTCGCGCCTGCTCTGGCGTGCGCTCGGAATCTACGGCCGCCCTTCGCGTTTCCGCAGCGAGCCCACCTACACGGCCGCCTGATCTCCCCTCTCACCCACAGGTAGCGAACCGACCCTCATGCCTCACGTCGTCACCCAGGCGTGCTGCGGCGACGCGTCGTGCGTCTACGCATGCCCCGTCAACTGCATCCACCCCACCCCGGAAGAGCCGGATTTCGGCATCGCCGAGATGCTCTACATCGACCCGGCCACCTGCGTCGACTGCGGCGCCTGCGTCAGCGCCTGCCCCGTCGGCGCCATCGTTCCCGGCCACCGGCTGCCCGAGGGCCAGGAGCGGTTCGCGGAGGTCAACGCCGCGCAGTACCGCGAACCCGTCGACGGGGCAGCACGTTTCCCGGTTGACCCCGCGCGCCGGCTGCCGCTCGCCCCGATCGACCGGCCACGTCAGCTCGCGGTCGACGCAAAGGTGTCGATCGGCATCGTCGGGTCGGGTCCGTCGGCGATGTACGCCGCCGACGAACTACTGCGGCAGCCCCAGGTGTCGGTGACCATGTACGAGCGGCTCGACCGGCCGTTCGGCCTCGCACGCTTCGGCGTCGCCCCGGACCACCTGCACACCCGCAAGGTGATGCGTCTGTTCGACGACATCGCACGCAACCCGAACCTGGAAATCCTGCTCGACACCGAGGTGGGACGCGACCTCACACTCGACGAGCTGCGGTCCCGCCACCAGGGCGTCATCTGGGCCGGCGGCGCCCCCACCGACAAGACGCTGGACCTGCCTGGGATCGATCAGGCGGGTGTCACCTCTGCCACGTCGTTCGTCGGTTGGTACAACGGCCATCCGGACTTCACCGACCTCGACGTCGACCTGTCCACCGACCGCGTGGTGGTCATCGGCAACGGCAACGTCGCGCTCGACGTCGCTCGTATCCTCGTCGCCGACCCGGCGGCACTCGCCGACACGTCCATCTCGCCGGCCGCGCAGGCCGCGCTGGCCGAATCGTCGGTGCGCGAGGTGGTCGTGCTGGGACGACGCGGACCCGCCCACGCCGCGTTCACCCTGCCCGAGCTGATCGGGCTCGTCGATTCGGGTGTCGCGGTGACCGTGGATCCCGCTGATCTCGAATCCGCCCAGGTGGACGGCGAACTCGACGCCACCATCCGCGCCAAGCTCGACATCCTGGCCGAGTGCGCCGCCGCCGAACCGAAGGGTCGTCGAATCCGCTTGGCGTTCTTCGGTTCTCCGCTCGAGGTGACGGGCGACCACGGACGCGCGACCGGCGTCGTCGTGGGCCGCAATCGGCTGACGGTCGACGATGCGGGTGTCGTGACCGGAATCGAACCGACCGGTGAGACCACCACCGTCGACGCCGGACTCGTGCTGACCTCGGTCGGTTACCGCGGGGTCGCCGTGCCGGGTCTACCCTTCGACGACGCGGCCGGCGTCATCCCGCACCGCGCCGGCCGGGTCATGGACGGCGAGCAACCGGTGCCGGGCGTCTACGTGACCGGTTGGATCAAGCGTGGGCCGTCGGGCTTCATCGGGACCAACAAGACCGACTCCGCAGAGACGGTGGCGTCGTTGCTCACCGATCTCGAAACCGGCGCACTCTCGGATAGATTGATCGACCATGGGGCCCGCGTACCAGCGCACCACCGTGCGCGCCGATTTGTCCGCTCTTCCGGCCGACGTCGCGGCGGCGTTGCGTGATCATGCCGAGTCGCGGCAACTGACCGTCACCGACGACCTGCCGGCCTGGAGCACCCGGAGCATCAACCCGCCCGCGTCCTCCACGATCGGCAGATTGCTCGGCCGGCGCGCGAACCCCGTCGACCCCGACTCCGAGAACCAGACGCTCGTCGTCCTGCATCCGACGCACCTCCTGATCGCCAACTCCGGGGCGAAGCGCGGGATCTCGGCGCTGTCGGTGCCGCTGGCGATCGCCTCGATCGAGACGCCGGAATCCCCGGACGGGTTCGCAGTGGTCGGCTTCGCCGGCGAGAGCGGCCGTCCGGGCAGCTACTACCTGGGCGTCGGGGAACCACACGGCGAGGAATGCCGGGAAGCGGTACGTGCGGCGATCGTGGCCGCGAAGAACCCGTGAGCGGCCCTGTCCAGACCCGTGGTCGCCGACCCTCGGTCGGTATCGCTCTGGCGCTGATCTCGTCGGCCTGCTTCGCCATCTCCGGAGTCCTGGCCCGGGCGATGATCGAGTCCGGGTGGTCGGCGGGAGCGACCGTGACCGTCCGCATCGCGGTGGGCGCTGCCGTACTGGCGATTCCCGGGTTGCTGGCCTTCCGGGACCGGCAGCCCCTGCTGCCTCCGCCGGTGCCTCCGCAATCCGTCGCGCGATCCTGGTGGGTGCTGATCGCCTACGGACTACTGGCCGTCGCGGGATGTCAGCTGGCCTACTTCTATGCCGTCACCTACCTGCAGGTCGGGGTGGCGCTGCTGATCGAGTACACCGCGCCGGTCGCGGTCCTGGTGTGGATGTGGCTGCGGCACGCTCAGCGACCCACCCGCGTCACCGTGTTCGGGGCCGCTCTCGCGATCGCCGGCCTCGCCCTGGTCCTCGACCTGACCGGGGAGGTCTCGATCAGCGTCGTGGGCGTTCTGTGGGCTCTGGCCGCGATGGTGGGTGCTGCTGCCTATTTCGTGATCTCCGCCGACGAACGAACCGGCCTGCCGCCCCTCGCGCTCGCGGCCGGCGGTCTCGTGATCGGTGCGATCACGCTCGCCGTGGCCGGGCTCGTCGGGGCGCTGCCGATGACCGCGTCGACCTCGGCGGTCTACATCGGCGACCTCTCGCTGCCCTGGTGGGCTCCCCTGCTGATGCTGGGTGTCGTGTCGGCCGCGATGGCCTATGCCTTCGGCATCGCGGCCGGCCGGGTACTCGGCGCCCGGGTGATGTCGTTCGTCGCCCTGTCCGAGGTGTTGTTCGCGGTGTTGTTCGCCTGGCTCGCCCTCGACGAACTCCCGGCGCCGATCCAGCTTCTCGGTGGCCTGCTGATCGTCGCGGGTGTCGTGTTCGTCCGATTGGGCGAGGCACCCTGAACCTGGACTCCAGACCTCGGATCAGCGCGACGCCACATCGGATGCCGTTGTGCGCGTTCCCTATCGGCACCGGAACCCGGCCGGTTCCAAAGTATGTGTCGCACGTCGCATTACGCACGAGTAGTCTTGCGCCCCATGTGGGGGAGGAACCACGCGTGACGGGGATGTTCTCGAGGTTTGACTACACCGACGCCGCGCTGACCACCGGGGAACGCTTTCTGGAACTCGTCGAGGGGGTCGACGAGCCGGAGACGCGTGTGCCGGACACACCGGGATGGACGCTGGTCGACTGTCTGGGGCACGTTGCCCTGGCGCCGACCCGATTTCTCGAACTCGCGCGCGGTGAGGGGGAATGGTGTCGCCAGGCGGTAGACGTCCCGGACTTCAATGCGAAGCAGATCGCGAACCTGCCGACCCGTGAGGTGTCGGTTCTGGCCCGCCAGCTGAGGGAAGACCTCGACACGTTGGTCGACGCCGTCTCACACTTCAACGCGCAGGTCCCCAAGATGCGGTTCGACGGTGACCGGCTGATCCGCGCCGATGCCGCACTGGGCATCCTCATCGGCGAGTTCGTGGTGCACGGCTTCGACGTCGCGCGAGCGATCGGCGCCCGTTGGTGGGTCGAGCCCGAGGTGGTGCTGATGATCGTCCGCGGACGACAGCAGATCCTGCCCAGCTGGGTGGACACGACGACGGCGGCGGGACACCAGGCCACCTACGACATCCGGCTGCGCGGATGTTCGGAACGCTACGTCTACGAGTTCACCGACGGCGAGCTGGTCATCAACCCCGACGAGCCCCGGCGCCCCGATGTCCACATCAGCGTCGACCCGACTGCCGCACTGCTGACCGGCTACGGGCGGCTCTCCCCCACCTGGGCCGCGCTGACCGGAAGGGCCTTCGCATGGGGAAGCAAGCCGTGGCTTGCGCCACGGCTTGCTTCGAAGTTCCTACCCGCCTAGTTCGGCGGGCTTGATTCAGTTATGTGCTGCGTTGGTTCAGCGGTTGGTCGGTGAGCCGGCCGGACGGCTGGAGGAACGGCGTCCGCCCTGTGCGCGTCCACCGGCACGATGCTGGTCGCCGGTGCGGGGCTGACCCGCCGAGCGACCCTGCCCTGCCGAACGCGACTGACCCGCCGAACGGGATTGGCCGGCCGAGCGACCGTCGGTGGAACGCTGCCCACCGGAGCCCGACTCTCCGCCCTGACCGCGTGCGCCGCCACGGCTCTCCCCGCGAGCGGCACCGTTGCCACGTCCTTCACCGCGAGCGCGGCCCGGGCGTCCGCCGCCACGACGACCACCTTGCGAACGGCCACCCTGCGAGCGACCGCCCTGCGAACCACCGCGCTGACCGCCACGAGCGGCCTCGGCGGCCGCACGCTCGGCAGCGGAGACGCGGGGTGCGCGCTCGCCGACGAGCTCGTCGACGGCGTCGGCCTTGGCATCGACCTGCTTCGGGGTGACCTTGATCTTGGCCTTCCGCAGCAGCTGCGAGACCTCACGGCGCTGCTCGGGCAGGCACACGGTGACGACGTCACCGGAGCTGCCGGCACGCGCGGTGCGGCCCGAGCGGTGCAGGTATGCCTTGTGCTCGGCGGGCGGATCGACGTGGACGACCAGCTCGATGCCGTCGACGTGCACACCGCGGGCGGCGACGTCGGTGGCCACGAGGACGCGGACGTCTCCCTCACCGAAAGCGGCGAGGTTGCGGTCGCGCTGCGCCTGGCTGAGGTTGCCGTGCAGGTCGACTGCCGGGATGCCCTGTTCGGTCAGCTTCTTCGCGAGCTTCTTGGCCTGATGCTTGGTGCGCATGAACAGGATTCGGCGACCGGTTCCCGAAGCGAGTTCGGCGACCAGATCGGCCTTGCCTGCCGAGGAGACCTCGAAGACGTGGTGGGTCATGGCGGCCACCGGGGACTCGGCCGAGTCGACCGAGTGCAGGACCGGGTTGTCGAGGAAGCGCTTGGCCAGCTTGTCGACGCCGTTGTCGAGCGTCGCCGAGAACAGCAGGCGCTGACCGTCGGACGGGGTGGCGGCGAGGAGCTTGGTGACGACCGGGAGGAACCCGAGGTCGGCCATGTGGTCGGCCTCGTCGATGACGGTGACCTCGACCTCGTCGAGCTTCACGATGCCCTGGCGCATCAGGTCTTCCAGGCGTCCCGGGCAGGCGACGACGATGTCGACACCACGGCGGAAGGCCTGTTCCTGCCGCATCTGCTTGACGCCACCGAAGACGGTGGTGACGGTGAGGCCGACGGCGGCCGCGAGCGGCTCGACGACAGCTGCGATCTGGGTGGCCAGCTCGCGGGTCGGAGCCAGGATCAGGCCGGTGGGGGCACCGACGTAGCGCTTGACCTCCATCTCGGCGAGTTCGGCGACCAGCGGGATGGAGAAGGCGAGGGTCTTGCCCGAGCCGGTCTTGCCGCGGCCGAGGACGTCCTTGCCGTCAAGGGTGTCGGGCAGGGTGTCGGCCTGGATCGGGAAGGCGTTGGCCTTGCCCTGCGATGCCAGGACCTCGACCAATTTGCTTGGCACACCGAGAGATTCGAAGGAAACCTGGGGCGCGGCGGTGCCGGCGGGAATGGTCTCGACGATCTGGGTTGCAGTGGCCGAGGGGGTCTCGAGGACAGCAGTCATTGTGTGAGCGGAGCTCTTCCTGTGCGTGGCACGCGAGCAGGGCGGCAGATCTCTGCCGAAGGTCGGTGCCGATGGCGAACACGCGGGTACGCGGGCTCGTTCGCCGTATGAAGTCAATGGCAGGCGGTGGACATCTGAAGTGTCCTACCTCGGCGGCCACCTTCAGTGGGCCCCGACCTGCGAGAGAGGCGTTCTACGACGCGGAGATGCATCCATCAAGGTGCATCACTGCGATCGACACTACGCGCCGGTAGCGAAAGAAGCGAATTGTTGTGACGGAGGTCGCGACCCGGGACGTCCCGCTAGAACGCCTCACTCAGCATGACCGCGACCGTGCCGGGTTCCACTGCGTCGAAGACGTGCTCGACATCGCCGGGGTAACAGATGTAGTCACCGGGGCCGAGGATCTCGGCGGCGTCGCTGGGTCCGAGACGGGCGCGACCTGCACTGATGACGACATGTTCGAGGACCCCGCGCGCATGCGGCGCGGACACCCGCGGCTTGCCGGGCTCTGCCCGGATGACGTACATGTCGCGGCGGGAACCGGGTGCGGCGGTCGACAGCAGCGTCGCCGAATAGTCAGCATCGGCGGCCGGGATCACCGGCCCCTCCCCGTATCTGATCACCTCGACGGTCGGCGCCGGCGAGTCCAGTAACGCCGAGAACTGCACGCCGAGGGCCGTCGAGAGCGCCCACAACGTCTCCACGCTGGGGTTTCCCTCCCCCGACTCGAGCTGGGACAGCGTCGACTTACCGATCCCCGCTCGTCGGGCCAGCTCGGTGAGCGATAGTCCGGCGCGGTTCCGTTCGCGCTTCAGCGACGCGGCGACCAGCTCTTTCGGGTTCGCCTGCCCAGCATTGTTCATTGGACCGTCCGATCGTCCATCTTGACGAACACTCGTCGTGTGTTCACTATGATAGTCATGCGTTCGGCATGGAGAACACTCGATTCGGCGACCCTGCGCGCCGTGATCGTGATGTGCCTGTCGGTACTCGTGATCGGCGCGTCGTACGGCGTCGCGGCCCACAGCGCGGGGCTGGCCCTGTGGCAGATCGTGCTGATCGCGACCGTCGTGCTCGCCGGGTCGTCGGAGTTCGTCTTCGTCGGGGTGCTCGCCGCCGGTGGCGTACCCGTCGTCGCAGCCCTCGCCGGACTTCTGGTCAACACGAGGAACTTCGGTTACGGACTCGCGGTGGGCAAGCACTTACGCGGACTCCCGGAGATCCTCTTCGGTGCGCACCTGATCAACGACGAGACGGCGGCGATGACCACCGCGGAATCCGAGCCGCGTCGTGCGCGCGCCGCATTTCTGCTGTGCGGCTTGGGAATCCTCATCTGCTGGCCGGCCGGCGCCGGACTGGGCGCCCTGCTCGGCAGCAGCGTCGCGAGCCCTGAGATCCTCGGGCTCGACGCCGCGTTCCCCGCTCTGCTCGCCGCACTTGCCATTCCGGCGCTGAGAACGCGCGCGACCTGGGCAGCGGTCGCCGGCGGCGGTGCCATCGCGTTGGCGTCGACACCATTTCTACCGGCCGGGTTGCCGATTCTCTGCGCGCTGGCGGGTTTCGCCGCTGTCGAAGTCGTTCGGAGCCTTCTGCCACGTCGGGCCCCTGCCCCAGCCCATACTCTCGTCGACAGCGAGGTACCCCGATGACCTTCGGACTACCCCTCGGCATCGGAATCGCCGTTCTCGCCGTCGGCACCTACGTGATCCGGCTGGCCGGACCGTTGCTCCGCAACCGCCTGTCCGTGTCGGCGAATGCGGAGAAGCTGATGGACCGCGCCACCGTGGTACTGCTGGTCGCAGTGGCCCTGACCGGCGCATTCTTCGTCGACCACGACTTCGCCGGATGGGCACGACCGGCAGGGGTCGCCGTCGGCATCCTCGCGGCGATCTTTCGCGCCCCGATCGCGGTCGTGGTCATCCTCGCCGCGGCGACCGCCGCCGGCCTACGCGCGCTCGGCATCGCCTGACCACCTGCAAACCCACCCTTATTCGGCAGAATCACCACCCGTCGGGGTGCTGAGTTTGCCGAAAAGGGGTGGGTTTGCGGAACCCTCAGCGGACGGTGGCGGGCTCGGCGCAGCTGTCGGGGACGGCGACCAGCGAGCACGGCAGCGGCAGTCGCGTCGGTCGATATCCGGCGGATACTCCCCCGGCTCGGGTGATCTCCCGGTACGCGGCGACGGCGTCGGTGGGTCGTCGTGTGAGCGTCGGGTCCCGTTGCGCGTCGACGGTGAACAGACCGAAGCGGGAGTCGAAGTCGCCCCACTCGTAGTTGTCGGTGAGACTCCAGTAGTTGTACGACGTCACGTCGATGCCGTCCTGCCTGGCGCGCTGGAGCCAGTACACGGTGTCGCGCAGGTGGTCTGCACGCCGGTAGCCGTCCGGGCGTCGACCGTCCGGGCCGGTGGCCAACCCGTTCTCGATGACGCGGATCGGCTTGCCCGGGAACTGTCGCGCGACGTGCCGGAGCACGTAGTAGATGCTCTCCGGGGCTTGCGAGCTCTTCCAGAAATCGCCGAGGGCCCCGTAGGCGACCGAGGCATCGGTGACCGAGAACGAGTAGTAGTGGTCGACGCCGACGAAGTCGAGGGTGTCGCTCATCCGTTGCGGGAAGATCGATTCCAGCCACGGTTGCAGACCCACGACCGGGTAGTACGCGAAGTTCGACGACACCTGTGCACCCGGTTGCACCCGGTGGATGTGCCGGTAGACGGCTCGATGAGCCGCGACGATGCCGTCGGCCATCCGGCCCATGTTCTGCGGTGCGAGCCCGCCGTACTGGGCTTCGCGCCGAACGTATTCGGTCGGCTCGTTGAAGGTGATCCACAGCGGGCCGGCCCAGGTATACCGATCGACGACCCGCGCGGCGAAGGCCACCATGTCGTCGGCCATGCCAGGCCGGTTCCAGCCACCGAGATCCACCGCCCACCCGGGATGCACCCAGTGATTGAGGGTGATCATGGGCCGCATCCCGGCATCGACGACCTTGCGGACGACGCGGTCGTAGAACGCCCATCCCGCCGGATCATCCTGACCGCGTACCGGCTCGACGCGAGACCACTCCACCGACGTGCGGTAGATGCCCACGCCCAGCGACGCCGCGCGGTCGATGTCCTCGGCGTAGCGGTGGTAGAAGTCGACGGCGTTGCCGACGGGCTGATCGACCTTGCCCTGCCTGCCGTATCGCAGCCAGTTCGAGTCGCGGTTGTATCCCTCCGACTGGAAACCGGATTGGGCGACGCCGAACTCGAAGTCGGGTCCGAGCAGCGGAACCGCGGCGCGCGCAGGCGAAGTGACCCCGACGAGCAAGACTCCCGCCAGCACCGTGACCACGAGGTGGAGAGCCGTCGTGCGTCGAACTCTGCGCACGACACTCAGAACGGGCTACCGGTGAACGGCGCGACGCGTTCACAGGGGACGCGTCGCGGGTGTTCCGGGTCGAGCGCGTTCAACACGAAGGTCGCTGTGCGTCGCGACCCCGCCATACCCGCATGCTCGGTGTAGTCGACCGAACATCCGTCCTGCACAACGATGTTGCGGACATTCTTGCCGCCCGGAGGCAGTCCGTACCAATACGGGACGACGAGTTCGTCGTAGCGGGTGGCGATGTTGGTGTACTGGATGCCCGGCTCGTAGTAACCGCCGTCCGCGACCTTGCGCAGGAACGCTGCACCGGGGTCGAGGTCGAAACACGCCTGGCACAACGGGACCTGCGCGGGTCGCACGCCGAGTCCCCGGACGAACGGGCCGATGGCGTCGGCAGCGGCGACGGTCGTTCCACGCCAGACCGGAGCCAGCGAGACGTACTTGTCGACGTGGTCCTTACCACCGAGGTACTTGACGTAGTAGGCCGGGACCACGGTCCCCTGCGAGTGCCCGATGATGTCGACCTTCGACGCACCGGTCGTGCGACGCACCTTCGTGACGAAATCGCCCAGCTCGTGCGCGCTCTCGGACATGAGGCCCATCCCGCCGATCGCGCTGATCGGCCACGGCGCTCCCTTGATCGCACCGTACGTCGTCGAGAAGACGCAGTACCCCTCGTTCTTCAGCAGCGGGACATACGTTCCCCAGTTGGTCTGCTGCGATCCCCCGGTTCCGTGCACGAGGATGACCGGGTTGGGGTGACGGGGCGACGGCTTGCAATTCCAGTCGTTCGCCCCGGGCAATGAGCCGCCCGGGTTGGTGAGTTCTCCGGGGATACCGGAGAGGAAGTTGTAGGTGACAGGTAGGTCGGCCCGCGCGGGTGCGGCGGTGGCGACGAGCACTCCGGCCAACGCCGCCACGACCAGCCCCAACAGCAGCTTCGAGGTCCTCATGGCTGGAAGCTAACAAACCGGTCTGCACCGGGTGGGGCGTTTGCCGCAGACCGATGCAGGCGCTCAGCTCTTGGGCGAAGCCAGCGACCGCGCGGCCAGCTCCAGAATCCGTTCGCCCCGACGGAATTCGAGCGAATGCAGCTGACTGTCCGGGGCGACGGTGTTGCTGGCCTGACGGAGCAGGATCGCGGCCAACGACGACGCGGTCCGCGGCGGGATGACCAGTAGCGTCACGTCGACTCCGCCGGCGGTCAAGGTGATCAACGGCGGTGTCATGGGTGAGTCCGGGGAGTCCAGGCCCGGGATACGACGAAAGCTGGTCCAGTTGACATCCATGCCGGTGACGTCGCCGATCTGCGATCGAGCCGCTGCGAGAAGACCGGGCAACTCGTCGGCGAGGTGGAGCGTGTACGGGTACCAGGCACCGCCGATCGGAGCCGACGGATCGACGCCGAACCGCACGCGGGGCGGCCCCAGGAGCGGCGGGGCGCTCATCGACGGACCGCTTCGACGGTAGCGATACTGCGGATCTCGGAGGTCACATTCCCACCTGACGTGTTCATCAGACGGAGAGTGGAGGTGTCTACTGTCTGACACCGGAGAGGCCGACAGCAGCCTGTCGGGTGTTCGAACCGGATGACTCAACATTACCCCGGTGGCGTCTCGGAGGATCGTCCGGCGCGGTCCTTCGGGCCGGTCATCCGGCTCGTAACCGACACGAATCGATCCGTGGGCAGACCGAGAACGAGTTCGAGGGCCCCGGCGCGATGCCGGAGCCCTCGATCTGTGGTGGAGCTAAGGGGAATCGAACCCCTGACCTACTCGATGCGAACGAGTCGCGCTACCAACTGCGCCATAGCCCCGGACGGTCGTCATGCGACCAACCGGGAGCCACTTTAGCAGCCCCACCGCGGTGGATCCCAAACGCCCGGACTCATGGCTAGGCTGGGCCGGTGCCTCGGATGTCTGATCAGCAATTGGCCGGTGTTCTCAGCAACGTCGTGGGGGTGATCAACCCCGTTCTCGACGTGCTCGCCGAACGCGACCCGCTCGGCCTCAAGGGTCATACCTTCCATGACCACGACCACCCCGATTCCCGCATCGAGCAGGCCCAGCACGCGGCCGCGAAGCTCCTCGACGTCACCGACTGGCCCGGCACCAAGGGCTGGAGCGAGCGGTCGCTGCACAAGCGTGCGAGCTGGTGGGTGACCCGCATCGGAACCCTCAACACCACCGCGGTCGCCTTCCCCGGGGTCTTCGGCATCTGGGCGAAGCGCCTGCCGATCACGCCGTACCTGGGGTTCGCCAACCAGGCGATGGTGCTCGTCGCGATCGCCCGCGAGTACGAGGTCACCGACCGTGGCAGTCAGGTCGCGCTGCTGGCGTCGGTCCTGTGCGGACGGGAGATCTCCACACCTGATGTGTCATCGGAATCCGGTGCTCCCCTGCCCAGCGAACCGGAGGAACGCAAGAAGTCGTTGCTCGGCGGGATCTGGGATGCCGCGAAGCTGCTGCGTGCCGTCGACGACGAGTTCGAGAAGCGGCCGCAGCCGATGGTCCTGTTCCGCATGCTCGGGTACATCCCGGTCATCGGCGCGCCGGCAACCTACCTCGGTGAGCGGTTCGCCCTCTCGACGGCCGCCAGACGCGGTCAGGCATGGCTGGACAAGCACGGGAAGACGTCACTGACCACGGGACGCTGAAGCGGGGTTTCGATACGGCTCGTCGCAAGCTCCTCGCCTACTCAACCGGCGACGGGGACCGCCCCGCACGAGCTCCTCGCCTACTCAACCAGCGACGGGAACTGCCCCGCACGAGCTCCTCGCCTACTCAACCGGCGACGGGGACCGCCCCGCACGAGCTCCTCGCCTACTCAACCGGCGACGGGGACCGCCCCGCGCGAGCTCCTCGCCTACTCAACCGGCTGAATTCCGTTGGCCGAGTAGCGCCGACCGAGCGGAGCGAGGACGCCGCGTATCGAGGTCAGCCGACCCGGCGGTACTCCAGGTCCTCGCGGTCCATGCGGCGACGCTGGAACGGCGGCAGATGGTCGAACACGGGGTCCTCGTCATCGATCTCGAGAACCACTGCGCCACCGGGGCGCCGGAGGCGCGGGGGCGGCGGGGCGGCGGCGAACTCGGGCACTGCGGCGGCGCGTCGACGACGCTCCTCCTCGGCACGCTGCGCACGCTTGGCGCGGGCGAGTCGCTGAGCCCGGATCTGCTGCTCGACCTTCACCGCCCGGCGAAGGTACGCGAGGTAGCCGACCAGCATCAGTCCGACGACACCCGTCGCGACCCAGCCGGCCATCCCGATAAGGAAGCCCGACACCAGCGACAGGACGAACAACACGAACAGACCCAGCGTGACCCGCTGACGCTCGCGGTACTTCAGCTCGCGTTCCTTCTCCGACGAGTAGACGCTGCGTCGAACCCGCTCGGACTGAGGCTTACGCTCGGCCGGCCGTTCGTCCTCGAGTTCGTCGACGACCGACTGCGGTTCGGCCTCGGTGTGCCGGGACGCGCGGGCGTAGTCGTCGTATTCGTCCTCGTCGAGGTCGTCGGTCGTGTCCTCGTACTCGGAGTCTTCGTCGTACTCGGCCTCTTCGTACTCGGCTTCGTCGTCGTACTCGGCGGCTTCCGAATCATCTTCGTACTCGGCCTCTTCGGAGTCCTCGTACTCGGAATCCTCGGAACCCTCTACCTCGGATTCCTCGGTGTCGGTGTCCTCGGCCTCGTCGACCAGGTCGTCATCGGTCTCGGCGGTTTCGTCGTCCTCGACATCGTCGGTCTCGTCGGCGACGTCCTCGAGATCGGTGTCCTCGGCGTCGGCGTCATCCGTGGCCTCGACGCTCGGCTTCTCCGCCTCGACATCGACGACGCGCTGGACCTTCGTCGTGGCGTCGGTGTCCTCGGTTTCGGTCTCGGTGTCGTCCTCGACCTCGTCGACGACAGCGGTCGCGGTCGCCTTCCGGGAGGACTTCCGCGACGGGTCGTGCGGGTGGCGGGCCGACGAGCGGCGTCGCGCGGTCGACGGTGCCGTCGCGCGGGAACCGCCGCGGTGCAGCAATCGCGTCTTCTTCGCGGCCTCGGTCGATTTGAGGATCTGGGGACGACCCTTGATCACCATCGGGACCAGCACGAAGAGCCAGACCGCGACGAGACAAACCCACAGTACGGAGTTGGGCATGCGACTCTCCCTTCATTCACTCTGGTCACACGAGGCCACTCCACAATCTAGGGCCCGAAAGTCCCAGTTCCGCGCAGACGCGCCGGAGCGCGAACATGTCGGCGCGGATTCACATGTCGCTCTCAGTCACTCGGCACGGAATCGCGCATCCACTGCGACGCGGATCTCGATGTCATCGGCCCGCAGTTCGAGGCTCGGCGACGGCGCCGATCCCGGGATGGCTGCACTCATAACCCGCCCGCGCGGCGTGGGGGCATGGTCGACCATGCCCGGGTCGGACAGGAGAGTCGGTTTCACCGGCCCACGTCCCACAGCGTCAGAGTAGGCCTGCGCCTTGGCGATTGCGTCCTCGACCGCCTCCCTACGCAGATCGCGTTCGTGTGCGCGGCGACTGGTCTCGTGGACGTCCCAGCGAACGTTTTCGACCGCCACCCCCTCTTCCCCGGACCAGGTGTCGATGAACTCCGACAGCTTCTCGAAGTCCACGAACTCGGCATCGAGGCGAATGCGGGTGTTGTACACCGGGTCCCGCGGCTCTCCGTCCCGCGAGTAGGCCCGGGACGAGTACACCCGTACCGATTCGGCGGTCCACCGGGTCACCGCACCGGTCGACTCGAGTTCGGCGAGAGCACCGGTCATCCGCGAATGAAGTGCCACCGCAGCCTCGTACACGGCGGCCTTCACGGGACCTTCCAGATGGACGGCGAGATCGATCACGCCGCGTTCCGGGGCGTATCGACGGCGTGCGTTACCGCGAACCACGATTTCGAGATCAGTCATGCGGCGAGCATATTCGGCGGCACCGACGAAACCGGGCAGCGTCAAGGGTTTCGGGCTGGGCCCGCGACGCGTCAGCGGAAGGACGCCCGACCCGAACGGACCAGCGCCTCGGCCGCCGACCCGACGACCTCCTCGGCCGTCAAGGCGAACAGCATGTGGTCGCGCCAGCGCTTGTTGACGTCCATGTACCGGACCAGCAGGCCTTCCTGCCGAAAACCGATGTTCTTCAACACCTTCTGGGAGGCCTCGTTGGCCGGCTGCACCGTCGCATCGAGCCGGTGCAGTCCGACCGGGCCGAAGCAGTGGTCGACGCCGAGCGCGACGGCCGCCGTCGCGATGCCCTGCCCGGCGTGCGCATTGTCGACCCAGTAGCCGATCCACGCGCTGCGCACGGCTCCGCGCTGGATGTTGCCGACCGTCAGCTGGCCCACGTACTGGTCGTCGAGCTCGATCACGAACGGCAGGATGGTGCCGCGTTTGGCCTCCGACTTCAACACCGCGGAGAGCGGCGGCCAGGAGGCGGGCTGATGGCGGTCCGCCCAACTCCCGACGCCGGTGGGTTCCCACGGCAACAGCGAGTTCTGGTTACGGATGCGCAGTTCGCTCCAGGTCTTGCCGTCGCGGACCTTCACCGGGCGCAACGTGACCGTCCCGGCCTTGGTGCGCAGCGGACCGAGGGTCGCCGGCCAACCCGGGCTGCCCCCGCTTCCGCTCAACCACCTGAACACGATGAGTCAGTTTAGGCGCATCAAGGGACTCGACGGGGTCAGCCGCGCTGGGCGAGGAAGGCGACCTCGACCTCGTCGCCGGTACTCATCTCCTCGACCTCGGGGTCGACCATGATCAGACAGTTCGCCTCGGCCAGTTCGGCCAGCAGGTGCGACGAGCCGGTCGGCGACGCGCCGAGCACCTGGACCAGGTAGTCCCCGGTCCGTTCGTCGCGCATGAGCTGCCCGCGGAGATACCCCTTGCGACCGCGCACCGACGCGATCGGCCCGATGGTGCGGGCCTTGATCACCCGGCGCATCGGCTGCCGCTTGCCCAGCGCGATGCGGATGAGAGGGCGCACCATCACCTCGAAGGTGACCAGAGCACTCACCGGGTTCGCCGGGAGCAGGAAGGTCGGGACCTCGTCGCGACCGAGGCGGCCGAAGCCCTGTACCGAGCCGGGATGCATGGCGACGCGGACGATCTCGAGTTCGCCGAGGTCGGCGAGGGCGTCGGCGATGGCCTTCGACGCGCTGCCGCCGACCGCGCCGCAGATCACCACGATCTCGGATCGGATGAGCTGCGCCTCGACGACCTCACGCATCCGGGAGGCGTCACGTTCGGCGATGCCGACCCGGTTGACGTCGGCGCCGGCGTCGCGCGCCGCGGCTGCCAGCGCATAGCTGTTGACGTCGTAGATCTGTCCCGGTCCGGGAGTGCGATCGATGTCGACGAGTTCGCTGCCGACCGAGATCACCGACAGACGCGGACGCGGGTGCACCATCACACGTGACTGTCCGACCGCGGCCAGCAGACCCACCTGGGCGGGACCGATGATCGCGCCGGCCCGGACCGCGACGTCACCGGGCTGCACGTCGTCGCCGACCCGGCGGACGTAGTTGCCGCTCTCGACACCGTGACCGATCTTGACCTTCTGGTCACCGCCGTCGGTCCAGCGCAGCGGCACGACCGCGTCGGCGAGCGTCGGCATCGGCGCGCCGGTCTCCACGCGGACGGCCTGACGCGGTTGCAGCCGGGTCGGGGTGCGCGACCCCGGGCCCACCTCCCCGACCACCGGCAGCGACACGATCATGGGCTCGCCCGCCTCGAGGTCGACGAGTTCGGCACCGTTCGGATCGAACTCCTCGAGATCCTCCGGGGCGAGGACGCCGGCCAGGGCCACATCGACCGCACGCACCGCGTAACCGTCGATGGCGGCCTGGTCGAAGCCCGGCATCGGATGCTCGGTGACCACTTCCTCCGCGCACATCAGACCCTGCGCCTCGGAGATCGCGACACGCACCGGCCGCGGCGCCACCGCGGCGGCGGTCACGAGCGTCAGATGATCTTCGACCGACCGCATCTCACCGCACTTCCCGCACTGCTCGAAACACCCGCACTGCTCGATACACCACAGACAAACGGTATCGGGCCCACGCGCCGGAACGACCGAGGCGCGCGGGAGCCCCGACGATCAGCTCTCGGCGAGCCGCTTCTCGAGCCACTCCCGCAGATCAGGGCCGTAATCGTCGCGATCGAGCGCGAAATCGACGGCGGCCTTGAGGTAGCCGCCCGGGTTGCCCAGGTCGTGGCGGGTGCCGCGATGCACGACGACGTGCACGGGCTCGCCCTCCTCGATGAGCAGCGCGATGGCGTCGGTGAGCTGCAGTTCGCCGCCTGCGCCCGGCTTGATCCGACGCAGCGCGTCGAAGATCTTGCGGTCGAGGATGTAGCGGCCGGCCGCGGCCAGATTCGACGGCGCGTCCTGCGGCTCCGGCTTCTCGACCATGCCTTTGAGCTTCATGACGTTGGGGTTGTTGGCGTCGGGCAGCGGCTCGACGTCGAAGACACCGTAGGCGCTGATGCGGTCCTCGGGGACCTCGATCGCACACAGGACCGAACCGCCACGGCGCTGCCGCGTGCGAGCCATGACTTCCAGCACGCCACCGGGCAGCACCAGGTCGTCGGGCAGCAGGACGGCGATCGCGTCCTCGTCGTCGTCGAGGCGATCCTCGACGCATCCGACGGCATGGCCGAGGCCGAGGGGCTTCTCCTGGACGACCGACGCGACCTCGAGCAGGTTCGGCGCCTTGCGGACCTTGGCCAGCATCGCCTCCTTGCCGCGCTTGGCGAGGGTGTTCTCGAGGACGAGGTCCTTCACGAAGTGCGCGACGACGCCGTCCTTACCGGGCGAGGTGACGATCAGCAGCCGGTCCGCGCCGGCCGACTTGGCCTCCTCGGCGACCAGTTCGATGCCGGGGGTGTCGACCACCGGCAGCAGCTCCTTGGGCACCGTTTTGGTGGCGGGTAGGAAGCGCGTCCCCAGGCCGGCGGCCGGGACCACCGCGGTGCGCGGGATCGGCGGGGTGTTGGGTACCGATTCGTACTCACTGAAGCCATCTTTGGACGCAGTCATGGAACCACCCTAGGACAGGTGTCCCCGAGCGGCCGGACAGGCAGGAGTGACTCAGACCTCACCCGCACCGGGGTCGAGGTCCGATACAGTTCGGGCGTCGCCGAGCCACCCACGGCATGAAGGACGGTCGCGTCGTGCGAACCCTGAAGGACCAGCGGCGAGAGGAAGCCGCGAAGCGTCGGTCGACCATGTCGGCGGCCGCGCGCGAGCGGGCTGCCGAAGACCTCGCGGAGTGGATACACACCTGCCCGTTCCGGCTCGAGTACGACGTCACGGTCGCCGCCTACGTGCCGGTCGGCGACGAGCCGGGTTCGACGGCGATGCTCGACGCGCTCCTGGACCGTGGCGTGACCGTGTTGCTGCCGGTTGTCCCCGACGGCGACCCCGCGCCACTGGATTGGGCACGCTATACCGGCCCCGCTTCTCTCGCCCCGGGGCGATGGGGACTGCTGGAGCCGACCCACGACCGTCTCGGTGTTTCCGCAATCCGCGCAGCGTCGGTGATCCTGATCCCCGCCCTGTCGGTCGACAAGACCGGGGTCCGTCTCGGCCGCGGCGCCGGGTATTACGACCGCACCCTCGTCGGACTGTCCGCGGAACTCGTGGCCGTGGTCTACGACGAGGAGCTCGTCGACTCTCTCCCCGCCGGCGATCATGACGTCGCCGTCGGCTGGGTGCTCACCCCCGGCGGCGGATTCCAGGAACTGGGCTGATCGAAGACAGGTTCTGAGACAACAAAACCTGGGCGGGTCGCCTCCGGTGAATACCGGAGGCGATCCCGCCCAGGTTCTGCTGTGAAGTTGTGCGCGACCCGTCAGGCGGGCGTGGCGGCCTTGCTGTCGCTCTTGGTGGTGCTGCTTGAGCTCGACGACGACGAATCCGACGAGGACGAGGAGCTGCTCGACGACGAGCTGTCCGAGGACGAGGACGACGCGGTGTCCGAGGAGGTCGAACCCGACCGCGAGTCCGTGCGGTAGAAACCGCTCCCCTTGAACACGATGCCGACCGAGTTGAACAGCTTGCGCAGGCGACCGGTGCACTGCGGGCATTCGGTCAACGAGTCGTCGGAGAACGACTGGACGATGTCGAACTTGTTGTCGCACTCCGTGCAGGCATACGAGTAGGTGGGCACCTGAACCTCCGAAAGTCAGTAAACGCTGACAAGTGTAACTGATTTTGGCACTCCTACATTCCGAGTGCTAACGCCGGGTCCGTTGAGCGTCTCACCGCCCCTCGTTGTCGACCCCTCGGCGAGAAAGTTCGCGCGTCTTCGTGCAAGGTGATTTCCGCACCTGCATCACACGCCGACTGTTCACCTGACAAACTACCGCTTGTCTTTCTGACGGACGCGGCCTGAGCGGTCGACCGACAGACCCACCTTCGCTGGAGTGAGATGACCGACTTCCTCAATGACCTCAACAGCCTGATCTGGAGCAATCCACTGATCTACCTGTGCCTCGGCTCAGGCGTGTACTTCTCCATACGGTCACGCTTCATGCAGATCAGGCAGATCCCGGAGATGATCCGCGTGATGATTCGCGGTGAGAGCTCGCCGGACGGGGTGTCGTCGTTCCAGGCCCTGATGATCTCGTTGGCCGGCCGCGTCGGTACCGGCAACATCGCCGGCGTCGCCACTGCCATCGCGTTCGGCGGTCCCGGCGCTCTGTTCTGGATGTGGGCGATGGCCTTCCTCGGTGCGTCGACCTCCTTCGTGGAGTGCACGCTCGGCCAGATCTACAAGACCCGTGACCGCCTCACCGGCGAATACCGCGGCGGCCCGGCTTACTACTTCAGCCAGGCCTTCGCGCACACCAAGGCCGCCCCGTTCTTCAAGATCTACGGACTGCTGTTCGCCGCGGTCACCGTGCTCGCCTGCGGCCTGCTGATGCCGAGCGTGCAGTCGAACTCGATGGCCGTCGCGATGAGCCAGGCCTGGGGCATCGCCGACTGGGCGGTCGCCATCGGCATCGTGATCATCCTCGCGTTCGTCATCATCGGCGGCGTCAAGCGGATCGCGACCTTCGCGTCGATCGTCGTGCCGTTCATGGCGGTCTTCTACATCCTGTTCGCCGTGGTCGTCGTCTTCACCAACGCCTCGCAGATCCCCGACGTGCTGCGACTGATCTTCGCGAGCGCATTCGGCGCCGACGCGGTGTTCGGTTCGATCATCGGCGCGGCGATCATGTGGGGCGTCAAGCGCGGCATCTACTCGAACGAGGCCGGCCAGGGCACCGGACCGCACGCGGCTGCCGCTGCCGAGGTCTCCCACCCCGCCAAGCAGGGATTCGTCCAGGCCTTCGCCGTCTACATCGACACGCTGTTCGTGTGCTCGGCCACCGGCTTCCTCATCATCTCGACCGGCGCGTACCGGGTCTTCGAGGGTGAGAGCGCCGACGGCGCGGTCCTGGGCGACGGCGGACTACTCCCCGACGTCGTCGACGTCGGACCGACCTACGTGCAGGTCGGCTTCGACAGCATGTGGAGCGGCGCGGGGTCGACCTTCGTCGCGATCTCGCTGGCCTTCTTCTGCCTGACCACGATCATCGCCTACTACTACATGGCGGAGACCAACCTCCGATTCCTGCTCGGCAAGGCCGCGACCGTCTACATCCACCCGCTGCGCAGCACCGTCGGCTCCAACCTGACGATGCTCCTGCAGGCCCTGATCCTGTTCTCCGTCGCCTACGGCGCGGTGTCGACGGCGAAGGACGCGTGGACCCTCGGCGACATCGGCGTCGGCCTGATGGCGTGGCTGAACATCCTCGGCATCCTGGTCCTACAGCAACCCGCGTTCAAGGCGCTGCGCGACTACGAGCGACAGAAGAAGCAGGGCAAGGACCCGATCTTCGATCCGATTGCTCTCGGCATCGTCGGCGCGACCTTCTGGGAGACCTACGAGCACAAGGATCGCTTCCGCGAAGAGAAGCCGATCTCGAGCGCCGAGGGTGCCGGCCCCGACGT
>NZ_JALPSY010000013.1:0-116083 GCF_023218005.1 Gordonia sp. C13 | reverse complement strand
GGGGGGGGGCGCGCCCCCCCCCCCCCCCCGGGGGGGGGGGGGGGCGCCCCCCACGAAGGGTTCCTCGCCCTTCGTGGCTCGTCGCTTGCGCTCCTCGCACCTCAGGGATCGGTGGTCGGATCGCCCCTCATGCACGGGCGATTGTTGCCTTATTGTGCACCGGTCTGGTCGCCGGCGGGCTCGGGATCGGTGACCGTCACCATGGCGGTGCGGATCACCTTCTCGCCCAGTCGGTAACCGCAGCGGTACACCGCGCCGATGACCGGGTGGTCGCCGGTGCCGTCGTGCTGAACCGCTTCGTGGAGTTCGGGGTTGAACTCCTCACCCGCGGCCCCGAAGGACTCGAGGCCCTCGGCGTTCAGCACTGCGGTCAGCTTGTCGGCGACCGCCCGGAGCGGGCCGGTCTCGAGATCGCCGTGCTCGCGGGCACGGTCGAGGTCGTCGAGGACCGGGAGGAGCTTGTCGATCAGGATCTGCTTGCCGTAGGCAACCGATCCCTGCTTCTCCTCGGCAGCTCGCCGCCGGAAGTTGGCGAACTGAGCGCGTTCCCGCTGCAGGTCGGCCGTCAGCTCGGCGAGCCGGGCGTCCGGGGATGCCTCGTCGGCCGGCTGTTCGGTGTCGGACTCGTCCACGACGGGTTCGGCGTCGGCCGGGCCGGGGCCGGCGGCCGGCTCGTCGCGCACCTCACCCGTTTCCGGGTCGATGCGACGACGGTCGGTCACCGTCACCGGCTCCTCGCCGGACCCATTCGACGAATGGGATCCTGCGGTCACTTGTTCTCCTTGGTGTCGGCGTCGTCCACGACCTCGGCGTCGACGACATCGGGATCACTGTCGGCGGCAGCGCCGGCCTCACCGTCGGCGGACTCCGCAGCGGCGTTGGCGTAGATCGCCTGGCCGAGAGCCTGCGACTCCTCGGACAGCTTCTCGATCGCGGTCTTGATCGCGGCCGAGTCGGTGCCCTTCAGTGCTTCCTTGGCGTCGTTGACCGCAGCCTCGACCTTTTCCTTCACGTCGGCCGGGACCTTGTCCTCGTTGTCCTTGAGGAACTTCTCGGTCTGGTGGACCAGCGACTCCGCCTGGTTGCGGGTCTCGGCCTCCTCGCGACGCTTGCGGTCCTCGTCGGCGTGCGCCTCGGCGTCCTTGATCATGCGGTCGATCTCGTCCTTGCTCAGGCCGGAACCGTCCTGGATGCGGATCGAGTTCTCCTTGCCGGTGCCCTTGTCCTTCGCGGTGACGTGCACGATGCCGTTGGCGTCGATGTCGAAGGTCACCTCGATCTGCGGGACACCCTGCGGCGCAGGCGCGATGCCACCCAGCTCGAAGCTGCCGAGCAGCTTGTTGTGCGAGGCGATCTCACGTTCACCCTGGTACACCTGGATCTGCACCGACGGCTGGTTGTCCTCGGCCGTGGTGTAGGTCTCCGAGCGCTTGGTCGGGATGGTGGTGTTGCGCTCGATCAGCTTGTGCATCACGCCGCCCTTGGTCTCGATGCCGAGGGACAGCGGGGTGACGTCGAGCAGCAGCACGTCCTTGACCTCGCCGCGGAGAACGCCGGCCTGCAGGGCGGCGCCGACGGCGACGACCTCGTCCGGGTTGACGCCCTTGTTGGGCTCGCGGCCACCGGTCAGCTCCTTGACCAGGTCGGTGACGGCCGGCATACGGGTGGAACCACCGACGAGCACGACGTGGTCGATGTCGCCGACGGAGATGCCCGCATCCTTGATGACGGCCTGGAACGGTGCGCGGGTGCGCTCGAGCAGATCAGAGGTGATCCGCTGGAACTCGCTGCGCGACAGCTGCTCGTCGAGGAACAGCGGGTTCTTGTCGGCGTCGACGGTGATGTACGGCAGGTTGATCGAGGTGCTCTGCGAGCTCGACAGTTCGATCTTGGCCTTCTCGGCAGCCTCACGCAGACGCTGCAGGGCCATCTTGTCCTTGGTCAGATCGATGCCGTTCTGAGCCTTGAACTTCTCGACGAGCCAGTCGACGACACGCTGATCCCAGTCGTCACCACCGAGGTGGTTGTCGCCGGAGGTCGCGCGAACCTCGACCACACCGTCGCCGATCTCGAGCAGCGAGACGTCGAAGGTACCGCCACCGAGGTCGAAGACCAGGATGGTCTGCTCCTTCTCGCCCTTGTCGAGTCCGTAGGCCAGGGCGGCCGCGGTGGGCTCGTTGACGATGCGCAGCACGTTGAGGCCGGCGATCTGGCCGGCTTCCTTCGTGGCCTGACGCTGGGAGTCGTTGAAGTAGGCGGGCACGGTGATCACGGCGTCGGTGACGTCCTCACCGAGGTACGCCTCGGCGTCGCGCTTGAGCTTCATAAGCGTGCGCGCGCTGATCTCCTGCGGGGTGTACTTCTTGTCGTCGATCTCGACCGTCCAGTCACCCTCACCCATGTGGCGCTTGACCGAGCGGATGGTGCGGTCGACGTTCGTGACCGCCTGGTTCTTGGCCGGCTGACCGACGAGCACCTCGCCGTTACGCGCAAAGGCGACCACGGACGGCGTGGTCCGCGAGCCCTCGGCGTTGGCGATGACCGACGCTTCGCCACCCTCGAGCACCGAAACCACGGAGTTGGTGGTGCCGAGGTCGATTCCAACAGCACGAGACATGTTTGGCTTCCTCCTAGTTTGTGGGTGTGCACCCAAGTCCTTTGGCCCCGCGGTTCGATGACGCGGGGATGATGTCCGAAACCCGGCGGGACCGGACTTCAGTGCGTCCGACTCATGTCCTACTCACAATGGAGCGTCGAGTCAAACTTACTTGAGTCAGTGTCACTCAGGTTTCTCGAAGTGTGTAACGGAACCCCTTCCGGGTTTGTTCCCGGATGACTGGAGAAAGTTGAGCGAGTTTCGCTCAACTGGCGACCTGATGATGTGGTCCTTGACACACCTGGGCCCGCCGGGCAGATTCACCAGCAACAGGAAGCACACGATTCCACTTGACCGTTGCCGAGGATCGCCCATGACGCAGACCAGTCCTACACCCACGAGGGGCACCAGGGACTCCCCGCCCTGTCGTCCGTATCGCATCGCCGTCTGGGGTCCCGGCGAGGTGGGCGGTGCCGTCATCCGGGCCGCACTCGCCGACCCCGCCTTCGAGGTGGTGGGCGCCCTCGTCCACAACCGTGAGAAGGACGGTAGGGACATCGGCGAGCTGGTCCGGACTGATCCGATCAAGATCGGCGCCACCCGCGACCGCGAGGCGTTCAAGGAACTCGACGTGGACTGTGTCGTCCTCACCCCGGCGCCGGCCGCGGTGATCAAGGGGCTCGACGACGACGTCGTCGATCTGCTGGAGGCGGGGAAGAACGTCGTGGCGACCGCGGCGTACCACAATGTGTCGATGCCGAACTGGCTCAGCCCGTTCCGCAAGTCCCCGCACCGGATGCTCGAGGCCTGCCATGCCGGCGGCGCCACCTTGCACGGCACCGGCGTCCATCCCACGTTCATCGTCGAGCGGGTCGCGATGACGATGGCCAGGGCGATGTCGTCGGTCAGTCATGTGCGGTCGGTGGAGGCCGTCGACTTCTCTCGTGCCGGATCGATGTGGGGCGGGTTGGGAGCACTCGGCTTCGGCGCCGAACTCGACTCCCTCAGTGCCGAATCCCCGGTCGCACGCGGCGGCGACATCTACTACGCCGATCTCACCGGCAACGTCGCCCATGCGCTGTACGGCGCGGACAGTTCCGAGGTGAGGGTCGAGACGTCGCTACGCGGAATCCCCGCCGAACGTGATGCGCAGGTGGGCGCGACCACCATCAGGAAGGGCACTGCGGCCGCCCTGCACCTGACGCATCGCGGCTACCTCGGTGACCATCATTTCTTCACCAACGAGGAATGCTGGTATCTCGCTTCGGTACCCACTCGGCCCGCTCGCTCCGCTCCCGGCGCCGAAGCGGTGTATCGAGGCGACGATCTGCCGTTCGGCGGGTTCACCAGCCCGATCGCGTACACACTGGTCATCAGCGGCGAACCGGCCGAGATGCGCACCCAGCTCGAGTTCGGCGTCGGGTCCGGCCACACCAACCCGATCACGACCGCGTCGGTACGGGCCGTGCTCGACGCCATCCCGGCGGTGGTCGACGCCGAACCGGGCATCCTCATCGACGACATCGGACCCCACTACCGGCACGACGACCGGGTCCGGCTCCCGTGACCGAGGACGCCCGACCAGAGGTCGCCGCGTGGAACGGTCTGGTCGACGCACTCCGCTCCGCCGGTGACAAACTCGCCGCCGACACCGCGGGCCTGGCCCCGGCAGAACAGGCCGACGGATTCCGCGCCCTGGTGCGCGCGTTGTCGAATCAGTTGTCTCGCTTCGAGGCCGACCGAGAACGCCCGGAGCTCATGCCGTTCAACGGGTGGCGGCACAAGTTCCTGATGGACAACCCCGATTTCCGGTACTGGGTCACCGAGGTCCGAGGTGACCGCGCCTACCGCATCCGCGGGAACCGCGGCGATGCGTCGTACATGTCGGTGACCGTCTACCGCCGGACCGGCGGCATCGGCGCCGAGGCAACGGCCCGCATCGACAGCGACACCATCAGATTCGACGACGACGGCGCCTTCGAGATCGTGCTCGGCGGCACCGCGCCGGGAGCCGGTGACCGGCTGGAGCTACCGGAGAAGGCCGGCGTCGTCTGGGTCCGGTTCTTCCACGACGACGTGGCTCGGGACGAAATGGGTTGGTGCAGTATCGAGCCGGTCGTCGAACCGCCGGTGCCGCCGTCCATCGACGCGGCGAGACTCGCGTCCTCGCTGGACTCTTTGGCGGCCACGACCTCGATGCTCCCGACGATCTTCGAGATGTCGACCAAGGACGATCTCGATCCACCGAACGTGTTGCGGCACTGGTCGGAGATGGCCGGTGGCGCCGTGTTCACCGAACCCGGAATCCACTACGTCCGCGGCGGCTGGCAGCTCGGACCCGGCGAGGCGCTGGTCGTCGAAGGGGATGTCGTCGAGTGTCGGTACTGGAACATCCTGGCGTACAGCCGCTTTCTGAACTCACTGGACTTCCGGTACCGAACGGTCTCGTACACGGGCACGACCGCGACCGTCGTCGACGGACGGTATCGGTTCGTGGTCGCGGCGGAGGACCCGTGCGGTTCGGGCGACTGGATCGATTCCGAGGGGCGCGACTTCGGGATCATCGTGATGCGTTTCCTCCAACCTGCCGACGCGCCTCCTCTGCCGTCCGCTCGGGTGGTCCGGCTCGACGAACTGCGAGGCGAGTGATGGTGACGTGGACGCCACCGCAGCGGAGTGAGGTCGCCGAGAGCATCTACGCGGCCGCAGAAGCCGATCGGATTGCCCGTCCCGAGCGGTACCGGCTAGGGGTCGAGGCAACCGACACGATCGTCGAACGGGCCACTGCCGAGCACGGTGTCGAGGGATTGGGCGACCCGACACTGTGGCGGCCGGGCCTGGAGCAGTATCTGGCGTCGGCGGCCGAGGACGGGCGTCTGAACGCTGTCGGCATCCGTAATGCGCAGGACGCGGTGATCGGGAAACTGCGGGCGCGCTCCATCTTCGACAAGACCCTGCGGAAAAGCCCGGAAGTGGCCGAACGCGAGGTGCTCCCGCCGATCGTGATCATCGGCGGCTGGCGCACCGGGACGACGTTCCTGTACCGGCTCATGGCGCGCGACCCCAGGCTCCGCGCGCCGCGTCCGGTGGAGCTGTACGCCCCGTGGCGGGTCGCAAGGCTGTCCCCGGAGGAACGCGAACGGCTGATCGAAACGCAGGCCGCCGAGCCCAACCCGCTCCACGTGCTGAATCCGGCGATGGCCGCCGTCCACGATTCCGGACCGGCCCTCCCGGAGGAGTGCGTCCTCGGCATGGGAACGACCATGCGCAACTGGGGCTCCAGTTCGACAATGCGCCTCGACAGCTACTCCCGATGGCTGGCCGATCGGGACTTCACCGGCGAATACGCAGCACATCGGACGATGCTGCAGATCCTCGACGACGGTTCCCGGCGGCGATGGCTGCTGAAGGCACCGGCCCACACGCCCGAACTGGCCGCACTGGCCCGGACATACCCGGGTGTCTGCATCGTCCACCTGCATCGCGACATCGTGGAGACCGTGGCGTCGGGCGCCAGCCTGTTCGCGACCTACCGGTCGACCTACAGCGACGAGGTCGACGGCCACGACGTCGGCCGCTTCCAGATCGAGCAGTCGGAGTTGTGGTTCCGTCGAGCGCTCGAGTTCCGCGCCTCCCCAACGGCTGGTTCGGCGACCGTCGTCGACATCGACTACCGGGACCTGGTGTCCCGCCCTGGGGAGACCGTCGAACGGGTTTACGCAGCAGCGAATCTCGATGCCCCGGATGTGGCGGCGATGCTCGCCCAGCACAATGCGGAGCAGCCGCGGCACGGCAAGGGAAAGCACCGCTACAGCCCGGAGGAGTTCGGGATCGATCCCGGCGCGCTGCGTGAGCGGATGGCGTTCTACACCGAGGCCGTCGACGAGTGGACGTCGAGCGCTGCCCCACGGTGATCGACGGCTCGCGGTTCACGCACCGTCGGGTTGCACTTGGATCTCTGTCCCCCGGTTACTGCTCGGCGATCTACCGTGCGGCGCTACCGTCGGAGGTGCCGAGGTCGGGAGGTCGAGATGGGCGACGCCACATCGAGCACCACCCGCTGGGTTCCATGGCGAGTGGCGCCGGCGTCGGGTTTCGAGGTCGACGATCCGACCGGTAGGGGCAGCGTCGGGACCGTTCAGATCGACGAGCGGCAGTTCGTCGTCCTCAACACCTTTCGATACTCCGACCAGGGCGTCGAGAACGATCTGGTGGCCAAGCTGGTACGCGGTGGCATGGGGCAGTCGCAGGCCCGTGCGGCGGTCGACCGGGCCCGGACGTTCGTTCCGCGCGAGGACAACCCGACGGATCTGGCATCGGTCCCGCGCTTCATGCGCTGGTTCGAGGACTCCTACGGAAAGCACTCGCTGGCGGCGTTGATCCACGACGAGCTCATTTCCGACGCCGTCAACTCGGGTGCGCTCGGCAGCGACACCCTGTCCGATCGGTTCTTCCGGGAGATGATGCGCACGTCCGGCGTGCCCTGGCTGAAGCGTTGGCTGATGTGGTCGGCCGTCGCGCTTCGTACCCGTTGGGTCGCAGGCGGTTACCGTCGTCTGAGCATCGTGCTGTGGTTGCTGCTCAGCGTCGTGGGGATCACCGCGACCATCGGCTCCGCGGGTGCGCTGCTGTTCGATTGGCCGTGGCTTTTCGATTGGCCGTGGCCGGTGTCGTCGCCGGGTTGGTCGCTCACCGTGGCTCTGCTCATGATCTTCATCGCCGCGCCCCTGTGGGGACGGCAGTGGGCCGCCAGCCTCATCGCGGCGGTCGGCGCGTTGTGGCTGGTACCCGCCGCTGCCGTCACCAGTCTCGCCTGGATCGTCTACCGCGTGCTGGAGGGGTTCGCCCGCACTCTGCGGCTTCGTTGACACGACCAAGCGGGGCGCCGTCCGGTAGTCCGGACGACGCCCCGCTCGATCGTTACCGACGTCAGGCTGCGCTGACCTGTTCTCCCGCTGCGGGTTCCAGCGCCTGCGCGACGATCTCGGCGACGTCGGTCATCGGGCGCACATCGAGTGCGTCGAGGACCTCGACCGGCACGTCGTCGAGATCGGGCTCGTTGCGCTGCGGGATGAAGACGGTCTTCAGCCCGTTGCGCTGTGCGGCAAGCAGTTTCTGCTTGACCCCACCGATGGGCAGGACGCGGCCGTTCAGCGTGACCTCGCCGGTCATGCCGACCTCGGCGCGCACCCGTCGACCCGTTGCCATGGACACCAGCGCGGTGACCATGGTGACGCCCGCACTCGGACCGTCCTTGGGCACCGCTCCGGCCGGAACGTGCACGTGGATGGTCTTGTTGAGCGACTCGGGGTCGACGCCGAGCTGCTCGGCATGCGCCCGCACGTACGACAGCGCGATCTGCGCCGACTCCTTCATCACGTCGCCGAGCTGACCGGTCAGCTTCAGACCGGGCTCGCCGTCGGTGGCGTTGACCTCGATGAAGAGGACATCACCACCCATTCCCGTGACGGCGAGACCCGTTGCGACACCGGGCACTGCGGTCCGCTCGGCCGATTCCGGAGTGAACCGGGGCCGGCCGAGGTAGTCGCGCAGGTCCGGCTCGTCGATGGTGATCGGTGCGGTGGCAGTCCCCTGTGCGAGGTTGGTCGCCGCCTTGCGGAGCGCCTTCGCGAGAAGCCGTTCGAACTGTCGCACACCGGGTTCCCGGGTGTAGTTCGCCGCGATCTCGCGGAGCGCCGCGTCGGTGACGGTCACCTCGTCGGTCGTCAACGCTGCCCGCTCGGCCTGTCGAGGCAGCAGGTAGTCGCGAGCGATGGCCACCTTGTCGTCCTCGGTGTAGCCGTCGAGGGTGACGAGCTCCATGCGGTCGAGCAGGGCCGACGGGATGTTCTCGACGACGTTGGCGGTCGCGAGGAACAGCACATCGGACAGGTCGAGGTCGAGATCGAGGTAGTGGTCGCGGAAGGTGTGGTTCTGCGCAGGGTCGAGGACCTCGAGCAGGGCCGCGGCCGGGTCACCCCGGTAGTCCGAGCCCACCTTGTCGACCTCGTCCAGCAGCACAACGGGATTCATCGATCCCGCCTCACCGATGGCGCGCACGATGCGGCCGGGCAGGGCCCCGACGTAGGTACGACGGTGACCGCGGATCTCCGACTCGTCACGCACACCACCGAGGGCGACGCGCACGAACTTGCGGCCCAGCGCCCGGGCGACGCTCTCGCCGAGCGACGTCTTGCCGACGCCGGGCGGGCCGGCGAGCACCATGACGGCACCCGATCCGCGTCCGCCCACGACCTGCAGGCCGCGTTCGGCGCGTCGAGCACGCACGGCCAGGTATTCGACGATGCGGTCCTTCACGTCGTCGAGACCGTGGTGGTCGGCGTCGAGGATCTCACGGGCACCCTTGATGTCGGTGGAGTCCTCGGTGCGCGTGTTCCACGGCAGGTCGAGAACGGTGTCGAGCCAGGTACGAATCCACCCGGTCTCCGGCGACTGGTCGCTGGCACGTTCGAGCTTGCCGACCTCGCGCAGTGCAGCTTCGCGGACCTTCTCGGGTAGTTCGGCCTCCTCGATGCGCGACCGGTAGTCGTCGGCACCCTCGGGCTCGTCCTCACCGAGCTCCTTACGGATGGCGGCGAGCTGCTGCCGGAGCAGGAACTCCTTCTGCTGCTTGTCCATCCCCGCGCGGACGTCCTCGGCGATCTTCTCGCTGACCTCGGACTCGGCGAGATGGTCACCCGTCCACTCGATCAGCAGCCGCAGGCGCGCGGCGGTGTCCGGCGTCTCGAGGAGTTCGCGCTTCTGCTCGTCGGTGAGCCAGGACGCGTAACCCGAGGTGTCGGCGAGGTTCGACGGGTCGGACATCTTGTTGACCGCGTCGATCAGCTGCCACGCCTCGCGGCGCTGCAGCATGGCCAGGACGAGCTTCTTGTACTCGCCGGCCAGAGTCCGCACCTCGTCGGTGACCTCCTGGTCCTCGACCTCGGTGGCCTCGACCCACAGCGCGGCCCCGTGGCCGGGTGTCCCGGTCCCGATCTGCGCGCGCTTCTCACCCTTGACGACGGCCGCGAGACCGCCGCCCGGGATACGCCCGACCTGCACGATCGAGGCGACCACCCCGTACGTGGGGTACCGGTCGTCCAGCCGTGGGGCGACCAGCAGTTTTCCGCTCTCACTCGCCCGCGCAGCGTCGACGGTGGCCTGAGCTGCGTCGTCGAGCGGGATCGGCACGACCATGCCGGGCAGGACGACGACGTCCGGGACGAAGAGGACCGGCAGTGAATATGTCTGCGACATGAAACCTCCAGAGTTAAGTCTGATCGACTCAACTGAGGTGGCTGGAAGTTTGTTCCCAACTGATTTATGCCAGGGGCGAACGGGTGGCGATCAACGTACGGGCACCGCCTCGTCGACCAGTTGCTCGCCATGCGCTGACCCTTGCTTACCACCGCTCAGGTGTCAGCACTCCACATGAATCCATCCGGGTCGCTGAACTGCCCGGCGTCGCCGGCGATCACCAGCCGATGCGAGCCGGAACCCGCGGCGTCCTTCGCCGCGGCCTTGCGGCCGTACAGCGCGAGCTTCACCGCGTCCGGGCCGCTCTCGAACTCGACGTATTTGCGGCCGTAACTCTTCCCGACCATGAATCCACGGTCGGCGTAGAACTGCTTGGTGGCCGCGACGTCGTCGACGGCGAGCAGCAGGACCAGGTCGTCGACTGTCCGGGCTGGTGCGCCGGCCGGTTTCTTCGACGAGCTGGCAACCTTCCAGATCGCACCGTCAGGCGCCTGGACCACGCCGCCGTACCCCCAGAAGGACTTCTTGGCAGGCTTGAGCACGGTGGCACCGGCGTCGATCGCGGGTCCGAGGAAGGAGTCGGCGACTGTCGGGTCGGCAACCACGAGTGAGATCACGAAGGCACGGAAACCCTGGCTTGGCGCCTCTGCGGCCCGGAACCGCAGGCGGTCACCGAGTCCGAAGGCCTTGTCGTAGAAGACCTCCGCTGCGCTGATGTCGGGAACTTCGAGGGTGAGTGCGTTGATGTTCGTCATACTTCGACGCTATGGCGCGTCGAACCGTCCCCGCTTCTCGATTCCTGATCGATCGTGCGTCACCGTCAGACTCTCCTCGGCTGGCTTCGATACGGCTCGTCGCAAGCTCCTCGCCTACTCAACCAGCAGGCAGGGACGCCTCGACGCGGGCTCCTCGCCTACTCAACCAGCATGCGAGCGCCGCGGTTTGGTCAGCCGGGGAGGTCGACGAGGCGGGTCGCGAAAACGACAACCTGGGCGACGACCAGCACCGCCAGCGCGACGGCGAACGCCGCCGCCGTGATAACCACTCCCGCGGAGGCCTTCAGCGCATCCCACACACTCTGTAGCGTCATGACCGCGCTCCGAGGCGCGTCGTGGCGAACAAAGGACCTGAGGACGGGTGTCGGCGTACCGACATCGAGTCGAGGGGCATGGGCTGACCTCCGTGCGGACAAATACCCCGGACGACGGTGTCCGGGGTCACATTTATGTACCACACACATCAGGGTTGATGCGACATAACGGACCCCTTGATCAAATGACCAAATCGCATCGGCCCCTTGGTTACTGGCCAGTCCGAAACCCGATCGGCCACGAACTGCGGTCACACAACCGGCGATCTCCGAGGAGCCTGCATGTCGATCCTGTCCCCCGCCACCGCACGGCAGCCGCTGGGCCGCGCGGTCGCCCGCATCGCGCTGGGTGCCGTCCTGGCGATCGCCGGGATCGGCCACCTGACTGCGCAGCGCGACGAGTTCCAGGCCCAGGTCCCCGACTGGGTGCCGTTCGGCAAGGACTTCGTGGTCCTGGCGTCGGGCGGGGTGGAGATCGCGTTGGGCGCGGCGCTCATCGCCCTGCCGCGGCGTCGCAAGGTCGTCTCGTGGATCGTCGCGGCCTTCTTCGTGGCGGTGTTCCCCGGCAACATCCATCAGTATGTCGAGCACATCGATGCCTTCGGCCTCGACACCGACCAGAAGCGTTTGACGCGCCTGTTCTTCCAGCCCGTGCTGGTGCTGTGGGCGGTCGCAGCAGGGACCGGTGAGGTTCATAGCTCGAAACCGCGGTGAGAGCGCGGGTTCGAGCTATAGATCGGCGGCTAGTTCGCGACGGGTGCAGGCATCCTGGCAGGCGGTGTCCACCCCGGCCCGGACCTGCGGCCGGAAGCCCGTGCCAGAGCTGATGGTGAGTGCAGCAACAAGCCCGCCCACAGCGCAGAACGCCGCACAGATGTACATCGCAGTCTGGAATCCGTCGCCCAGCGGCTCACCGGGACCGGCGTCGATGCCGGCCACCGCTGGCAGCACCGCCACGGCCAGCAGCCCGGCGACGCGAGCCACCGCATTGTTCACACCCGACGCGGTCCCCGCGAGCGCGTCGTCGACCGCTCCCAGTGCGGCCGCCGTCAGCGGCGCGACGGTCACCGTCATACCGAGTCCGAACAGCAGGACACCGGGAAGCACATGCGCCAGGTAGTCCGTCCCCGGTTGCACCCGAGCCATAAGCGCGAAGCCTCCGGCGGCGATGAGCGGGCCGACGGTCATCGGCAGCCGTGGCCCGGTGGTCTGGGCGAGCTTCCCCACCAACGGAGACCCGAACAGCATGATGAACGTGCTCGGGAACATCGCCGCACCCGCTTCGAAGGCCGAGTAACCCAGACTCTGCTGCAGCTGCAGGGCGAGCAAGAACAGCGCGCCGCCCAGAGCCGCATACACCAGCAGCGTCGTCAGGTTGGCACCGGTGAACTGCGACGACCGGAACAACCGCAGCGGCAACAGCGGTGACCGCACCCGCGTCTCGATGACCGCGAACGCCACGAGCACCGCCACGCCCACAAGGCCCGCGGTAATCGTTGCGGTCGACCAATCACGCGACGGGCCCTCGATCAGCGCGTAGACGACTCCGGCGAGACCCAAGGCCATCGTCACGGCTCCCGCGACATCGAGCCGACGCGGCGCAAACGGATCGCGCGACTCCGGCACGTGCTTCATCGCGATGACCAGGGCACCCAACGCCAGTGGAACGCTCAGGAAGAACGCCCAGCGCCACGACGCCGCGTCGACGAGCCAGCCGCCGACGAACGGTCCCAGCGCACTGGTCGCGCCGGACATCCCGGCCCACAACCCGACCGCCGCACCGCGATCCGAGGGCGCGATCTCCGCATTGATCAGCGCCAGGCTGCCGGGTACGACCGCTGCGGCCGCCACACCCTGGACGAGTCGGGCGGCCACGAGCCACTCGACGGTCGGGGCAACCCCGCACCCGATCGTCGCCACCGCGAACGTCGCCAGGCCGACGGTGAAGACGAGCCGACGCCCGTATCGATCACCGGCGACGCCGCCGAGCAGCAGGAGTGAGCTCAGGGTCAGCAGATAACCGTCGAGGACCCACTGTTGTCCTCGGAGTCCGGTGTCGAGGTCACGCGCGATGGCCGGCAGTGCGACGTTGACGACCGTGCCGTCGAGAAAAGCGACGCCCGATCCCAGCACCGCGGCGACGATCAGCCACCGACCGGCGGTCGACGCAGCGGGTATCCCGCCTGATGCTGTGTCCGTCGGGCCGTCCGCGGCCATGTGCCCTCCCGAGTTCCCGGGGTCGCTGTCTACCCAGGGTCACGGTCGGATCGCCTACGCGCAACCACCGGTGGACCGACCCGTCAGAGCGTTAGCCGCGCAGGTCAGCGGCGACGGCCTCGACCTGGCCGACCAACTGGTGACCGCCGACCTCGTGACGGTGCACCTGCGCGTCCGGGAGCAGTGCGGCGTTGAGGTCCAGGTGCCCGAACGGGACCTCCTCGTCGTCGACGCAGTGATGTAGGGACAGCTCGACACCACTGGGTGGCGTACCGGCGAAGTCGTACTCCTCGACGCCCCACCCGTTCGGCCCCCAGTTCGGCATCGCCAGGAGAACAGCGCGTCTCGGTCCGGCATACCCCGGCTCGGCAAGCACGTGCAGCAGGATCGACGCGCCGAACGAGTGGGCTACCAGAAGGTCGTCGGCGCCCATCGTCGACAGCCGGGTGCGCAACGGATCAGCCCAGGCCCGCAGGGACATGTCATCGCTCGAGAACTCCGGCATGTCGATCGGCACACCGAGCGCCTTCCCGAGGCCGTCGGCGATCGGGCGGTCGTCGGCGAAACCACCTGCGCCGTGGGCGAACAGCAGCCGACGCATCGTTGGTCCCTTCGTAGTCGTACAGCTACAGGGACCGACTCCGTCCGATGCGATTTCTCATCGAGGGTCGCGAGCCCTTCGAGGGTCGAAAGGAGGGTCCGCTCCTGAGAAGCGCCCGGATCCCGACTGCCGAACCTCAACTCGACCGGCAGACGTCGATCGAAGTCTGCCGGTCGGGTTGACGTCGACCGGTAGTCAGGTGAGCGACGGTGCCTCACCAGGCCTTCGAGGCTCGTCGCTTGCGCTCCTCGCACCTCAGGCAGCAGAGCTGGGTGCGTCGCGTTCTTTCGGATCAGGGAGCGAGAGGGGCACGCACGCCCGCCCCAACAGCGAGCGGCGACCCCCTCAGGGAGTGAGAGGGTTCGCCCGCCCCCAAGCGGGACTCACTTCCCCTTGAGCGGCTTCTCGGCGAGCTTCTCGGCCAGCCAGTCGACGGTCTGCATGCCGAACAGATCGGTGCCCCAGCCGTAGAGGTTGGTGAGGAACCGGACCATGCTGCAGTCGGTGGGCTGGTAGTCGACCTCGGTGCCGCCGCGGCGGTAGTCGGCGGCGAGCTTCCGGGAGTCCTTCGCGGGCACCAGTGACATCGGCGAGTCGTCCTTCGCGCACGACGCGATCAGCACCGGCGCGGTCGGCGACTTGCGGCCCAGCTTGTTGTCCTCGTAGACGGGCTGGAAATCGGCGATCTCGGCCGGGTTCTCACCACTCTTGAACAGCGTGTTCATCGGCACGAACGGCATGGTGAAGTAGGCCGGGGTCTGGCATTGGGTGCGGAAGACGTCGGCGATGGCCTTGCCTGCCGGGGTGAACTTCTCGTCGAATTTCATTGCCGGGTAACGCGGTTCGAGACCGAGCAGCGTCGCGAGGACAAAGGCCGAGCCGACCGACCCGTCGGCGGTGGCGATGAAGTTCTTCTGGTCGACGACCATGCCCTCGAGGACGACGCCCTTGATATCCAGTTCGGGCGCATACTTTTTCGAGTTCTCCGCGGCGAAAGCCGCGCCGACACCGCCGCCGGCGATGCCGAACATGCCCAGCGGCGATGCCTCGGAGAGCTCGTTTCCGTCGTGCCGCAGCGCTGCTCGCAGACCGTCGAGTAGCGCCTTGCCCGCGAACTTGCCGGCGAAGACGCCGTGCGGCTTGGGATCACCGTCGTTGCCGACGTCGCTCATCATGACCGCATAACCCTTGCCGAAGAACTGGCCCAGCGGGCCCAGCGCCGACCACGAAGCGCCGTCCATCGGGTCACCGCCGGTCCACATCGTGGACGGATGGCAGTAGGCGCCGACGCTGTCGTCGGCGAGCTGGTAACCGATCAGCGGCCGGGTGGCATCGGGCTTGCCGTCGCGCGGGATCATCAGCAGACCGGTCGAGATCTCCGGCTCGTCGTGCAACCCGCGGGTCACGTACATCAGCTTGTAGGCGTCGAGCTTCGCCGGACGCCAGCCCATGAACTGGACGGCGACCTTCTTGGCTTTCAACACATCTCCGGGCTTCTCGCGCCCGGACAGGCGAGGCTCGGCATAGAAGGGGTCACCGGCGACCAGCGGGTGGATGACCTCCTGCGGGCTCGCGAGGCGACCATCACGCAGCGCGCCGACGACGAAACCGTTCACCACCTCGTTCAGGCCCGGCGTCCGGTTGGGCGCTGCGGTGGCCGGCGCGACCAGTGCGATACCGGAGACGACCATCGCCAGGACGGCCACGAGCGTGATCCGTCGGGACACACGCGAGAAGGATGAGATCACTGGTAGGTCACCTTGATCGAGGTCAGAACCGACTGCATCAGCGGCAGCAGGTTTCGGGTGGGACGGTGTGTTTCCATCTGCTCGAAGTACGGAACGCTCATCGCGGCGCGCAGTGCGGGCCAGTGGTACTCGACCTGGGTGCGGTACTTCGGCAGAAGTTCGGTGGAGATGTAGATCCAGCGGTCCTCGTAGACCGACCAGTTCCACTCCGGCAGCGGCAGACTCACGGTCACCTTGCGACCGTCGAGCGCACGGCCCGGGACCTGGAGCTGACGGATGTCGCGCGGCGGGACCACACCGGCGACCGACGGCGCGGCCGCCACGGTGCTGCCGTAGGTCATGGCCTCACCGACGTCGACCTTGTAGTTGCGGGTCGCGTCCCACTGCTTGTTGATGACCTCGCCCTGCTCACGCTGCAGCAGACGGGCATTGCCGGCGGCGACCGCGGCGGGCTTCCGGGAGGCGATGCCCTCCCAGGCGCTCATGATCTCGTCGTCGAAGATGCCCGCCTCGTGCATCTCGCGGAGTGCCGGCAGCCGCCGACGACGTAGGCCCGGTGCATCGGCATCAGGTCGGAAACCGCCCTGGTCACGGTCGAGGTGCGCCTCCGCCTCGATCTTCACGACCACCGCGGATCGAGAATCGAAGACCGAAGATCGGAGAGAAGGTCAGAACAGCGCCCGGAGCCGCGCCAGGTCCTCCTCGACCATGCGGGCGTCCCGGTCGAACTCGTCGTCGGACATCGACAGCTGGCGCAGCGTGAACACCACCTCCGCGCCCTCCGGATGCGGCAGCACGCGCAGCGGATTGTGCACGGTGTCGCCGTTCGGGAGGATCACGTCGTGGTCGACGACCCCGAAGGTGTTCCGCGGAACGAACCGGACCGTCACCGTGCCCATCGGGGATTCGGCCACAAGATCGTCGCCGCGTCGGACGACCTCGGAGCTCGCCAGGCCGGCCGCCCACTTCGGGAGATTGCCGGGATCGGAGACGAACTCGTACACGGCCTCGGCCGACGCGCCGATCACCGTACTGAGATGACGACTCCGCATATCCCGACTGTAGATCGGGTTTCGGGCACGTGGGGCCGGGGAACGTCGAATCTCATCCGAAGTCACGCCATCCGACAAGGGAGTCACGACGAATGACAGACGAACCCACCCATGGGCCGACCGACCCCGAGGATCAGCACGACCCGGACGGCGACTCTGAGATGCTTACATCGAAGACGACACAACCTGATCAGGCCGAGGGCGAAGACGACGCTACGGAAACGAAGGACGACGAAGGGTCCGACAGATGACACAAGACGCGGCGAACCGAGACGACTCGAACCAGCGCGTGAACTTCCGAAAGCCCCGGCGGAGAGGTCTGATCACGCGCTTCGGCATCGTGGCCGCGTCACTGATCGCGGCCGTCTCGGGATCGGTCATCGCAGGTGACACGACGGCGGAGGCCCGGCCGGCGTGTTCTGACGTCGAGGTCGTCTTCGCTCGCGGGACCGTCGAGCCCGCGCCACCGCTGGGACTGACCGGCATGTCCTTCGTCGAGGCCGTCCGTAGCCAGCTGCCCGGCAGGTCCGTCGCCGGCTACGGCGTCCCGTACCCGGCGAGCGACCAGTTCGGCAACCGGCTGAAGTTCGCCAAGACCGTCGCCGACGGTGTTCGTACGACGCAGAACCGGGTGAAGTACCTGGCCGCCAACTGCCCGCGCACCAAGGTCGTCCTCGGCGGTTACTCGCAGGGTGCAGTGGTGGCGGGATACGCGGTCCACGCCGGACTCGATCTCCCCGCGCAATACAAGGCCTACGACCGTTTCGTCCCGCCGCCGCTGCCCGCGTCGCTCTCGCGCAATGTCGCGGCGATCGTCTTCTTCGGCGCACCGTCTGACCGGTTCATCACCGACATCGGCGCGCCCCCGGTGCGGGTCTCCACCCCATATCGCGGCAAGACCGTGCGCTACTGCGTCGCCGGTGACACCATCTGCGACGGCGCTCCGGTGGGCGGCCCGAACGCCCTGCACACGCTGTACGCGGTCAACGGGATGACGCTCGACGGCGCACGGTTCGTCGCCCGTCGAATGTGATGCCGGCGGGGGTCATCGATCATCCGGGACCAGCTCGATCGTGAGGTCGAAATGATTGAGCGAATGCGGCATGTCGGTGACCCCCGATCGCACACGCGGCGTCAGGGTATCGTCCCGTAACCCGTGCTGCCGCAACAGTGCTGCGATCACCAGCGAACTGAACAGCATCACGACATTGCGGCCCGGGCACTCCCCCGGGCCGTCGCTGAACGGCACGACGCCGGCAAGCTCCTGGGCGCGACCGTCCAGCCAGGCGTCGGGGGTGAACTGCTGCGCGAAATCCATTGCCTCATCGTCCCGTTGGAAGTACTCGCCGATCACGACCGTGGTGGCACCCGCGGGTAGGACATCGCCGACCCAGTCCACATCGCGTTTCGTCTCACGCAGGATCGCCAGCGTGGTCGGCCATAGTCGAAGCGATTCCAGGACGGTGGCGCGCACGAACGGCAGCCGCGGCGGTCCCCCGTGCTCGAGGGCACGAACATCCTCCCGTGCCCGGTCGAGGGAGTCCGGATGCGCGGCGAGCAGAGCGAGCGAGCGGTGCACGGCGACCGCCACAGCATCGAACGCGAACAGCCACTGGGGAATCTGACCTATCGGGTCGACGTCGGCCCGGTCCTCAACCGGCGCGTCCCGAATGAGGCCGGCCAGGGAATCCGCTGGCGCTGGTGCGACCAGATGCTCGAGGCGGCGTCGGAAACGAAAGTAGGTCGACTTGCGGCGAGGAAATGCATACGCCCAGTTGGCATCGTGGCGCAGCACTGTCAGGAGGTCGGTGACCTCTTCGTCGTCACGGGCATCGTCGCCGAAGACGAGACGGCGCACCATCCGCCAGTGGGAGACGACATAGGAGTCCCAGGTGAGTCGCCCGTCCCGACATGAACCGACGAGGTCGTCGACCTCGGACGCGACGATCTCCGCGCACCGTTGATGCAGCGAGTGGATGGGCGAAGCAGTCTGTAGCGCAAACTCGTTCAGCTCGCGACGCACGGTTCGCCGCTGCCCGTCGGAGATCAGGACGCCGGTCGGCTGGAATCTGCCCACGGCCGAGATCTTCTCCCGGGTCGCGGAGGTGAACGGGTCGGGGGTGGAGCTGAGGATCTCCCGTACCGCCAGCGGCCGAAGAGCCACGATCATCGCCCGCGGGAACCGTAGACGCAGCGCGTCGGCCCCGTACGTGTCGCGCATGTCGTCGAGTATCCGAGCAGCACGTTCGTGGGTGTTCAAGCGGCCGCCGAGGCGCACCATGACCTCACGCCGAGCCAGAACGCCCTCGGACACGATCGGGGTCAAGACCCCGCCGAGGATTCGTGCGGTGTCAAGCACACCAGCTCTCGTAATACTCGGCATCTGTTCCGGCGAGACCACGTCGCTCCTCTCCACGGCGGACCTGTTCGTCGGCTACCCGCCACCGAATCGGAACAAACAGTCATCGCCGCGACAGGCGAAATTCGTGCCATCCGCGCGTAGTGTTGGGCTCAGCGGTTCAGTCACAGCTGCGCGAGGACGGAACTCCGGCGACGCCGCCGCACCGTCCCCAGGCATGATCCGAGTGAGCGAAGACGGACATCTTCATGGGTATACACACCAATATCTCGTCCAATTCCGCCCCCGGCCTGCACACGGCCGATGCCGGCGCCATCGACGCCGACGCCTTCTCCGTCCATCGATTCCCGATGGACATCGACATGCGGACCATCGCCGACTTCGAGGTCGCCCTTCAGCGCATAGCCGCCCAGGGAACCGCGAAAGTCGTGCTCGACCTCAGCAAAGTGGGTTTTGTCGGCGCATGCGGCTTCGAGGCGCTGTCCCGACACAGCGCCGAGGCCCAACGGACAGGCGTGAAGTTCGTATTGGTCTGCGACACCACGATCAGGCGCTACGTCCGGATGCTCGACATCCCGGTGGAGGTAAGGCTCTCCGTCGACGACGCCTGCTGCACCTAGCCCGCGCCTCCACGGCCCGTCTCCCCAGCGCAACGAACCACACTAGTGTCTACAGGGGCCACGTCCGCGCAACGGGAGGTACGGAACGCATGCCGGTGGAAGAGACCGACGACTTCGAGACGCTGCTGCGCTACCTGCGCGACGCCCGCGGTTTCGATTTCACCGGTTACAAGCGAACCTCGCTGAGACGTCGTGTCGCTCACCGAATGGAACAGGTGGAGCTGCAGACCTTTACCGAGTATCTGGACCATCTGCAGGCCAGCGCGGACGAGTGCAACGCCCTGTTCAACACGATCCTCATCAACGTCACGTCGTTCTTCCGCGACGAAGACGCCTGGCAGAGCCTACGCGGCGTCGTGATCCCGCAGCTGCTGGCGCAGCGCGGTCCCGACGACCCGATCCGGATCTGGAGCGCGGGTTGCGCATCGGGCCAGGAGGCGTATTCGCTGGCCATGCTGCTCGCGGAGAGTGTCGGGGCCGAGAGCTTCCGACAGCGGGTGAAGATCTACGCCACCGACATCGACGAGGACGCGCTCGCCGAAGCCCGGACGGCCGCATACGACGCGCGGGCGGTGGAGAGCATCCCCCCTGATCTCCTCGCGACCTACTTCGAGAAGGACGGGTCCCGCTACATCTTCAGCAAGGATCTGCGGCGGGCGGTCATCTTCGGCCGCAACGACCTGGTCCAGGACGCACCGATCTCCCGGATCGACCTCCTGGTCTGTCGCAACACCCTGATGTACTTCAACGCCGAGACCCAGCGCCGGGTTCTCGGCCGCCTGCACTTCGCGCTGGCTCCTCAAGGAGTCCTGTTTCTCGGCCATGCCGAGATGCTCCTGAGCCACGGCGACCGCTTTACGCCGTTCGACCTCAAGAACCGCCTGTTCCGCAAGGTCCCCGGATACCGGAGTGCGATCGGGGCCGCGCCGATCGAAGGGGACCCCCTCATGGCCCCGGAGACCAGTGGCCTGACGTCGCTCCGCGATCTGGCCTTCCGGCACAGCCCGGTGGCCCAACTCGTGGTCACCGGCGGCGACACGGTCGCGATGGTGAACCAGCAGGCGGAGGTGATGTTCGGGCTCTCCGGTCGCGACATCGGGCGGCTGCTGCGTGACCTCGACATCTCCTACCGACCGGTCGAACTCCGCGCCTACATCGAACAGGCCAAGATCGAACGACGATCTTCGCGAATCCGGGACATCGAATGGGCCAGCCCCGGAGGTCAGTCGGTGTGGCTCGAGATCCACATCAATCCGTTGGTGGACGGAGACAACGGTTTGCTCGGTGTCGCCATCGCATTCTTCGACGTCAGCGCGACGCGGGCACTGCTCGACAAACTGGAGGACGCGAACCGGCAGCTCGAGACCGCCTACGAAGAACTGCAGTCCACCAACGAGGAACTCGAGACCACCAACGAAGAACTCCAGTCGACGGTAGAGGAACTCGAGACCACCAACGAAGAACTCCAGTCCACCAATGAGGAACTGGAGACGATGAACGAGGAACTCCAGTCCACCAACGACGAGCTGCAGTCGATCAACGAGACCCTCGGAGAGCGCACGGTCGAGCTGATCGACGCGCGCGAGTTCTTCGACTCGATCGTCAACTCGGCGGAGGTCGGGATCGTCGTCGTCGATCGCGACATGCGGGTCACCGTATGGAATCACGCGTCTGAGCAGATGTGGGGGGTGACCGCCGCGGAGGCTGCCGGTCAACCACTGCCGGGCCTCGACATCGGCATGCCGACCGCCGACCTGCGTCCCATGCTCGGCAGCGCCTTCGTCGATTCGTCCTATACCGGGTCGAGCGAGTTCGAGGCCATCAACCGGCGCGGCCGGACGATCCGCATCAAGGTGCGGTGCAGCCCGTTCCGGGGGCGCAACCGCGACATCCGCGGCGCCATGCTCGTGGTGGAGCCGGTCGACGCGGAGGACGGGTCCGCGTCATGACCAGAGGAATACTCCGCCACGCCGCTGGGTATCACCCCCGACGAACGGCGACGCAGCACTGAGGACGAGGAAAGCCGATGAGCACCGACGATTTCTCTGTGCGGGCCTCACAGCAGGACCCGGCCACGGTGCTGGCCGTGTCCGGGGTCCTCGACTCCACGACGTACCTGCGTGTGCGTGATGCCATCGTCAAGTCGGCCACCGATGCTCCCAAATGCCTGATCGTCGACGTCCGCGGGCTCGAGGTACCCGCGCCGTCGGCGTGGGCGGTTCTGACCAGTGCGGCCTGGCTGGTCCGTGGGTGGCCGGGAATACCTGTCGGAGTCGTCGCCGACCCGGTCCGCTTGGCCCAGCTGCGGCGAGGCGGGATCACCCGGTCCGTGCCGGCCTTTCCGTCGCTCGACGTCGCGTTGGATCGGATGGCGGAGGGTCGGAGTTCACTCGTCACGCAGCGCGTCCGCACGACGATCCCTCGCGGCGTCGGCTCCCCGCTCGCCGCTGCGCGAGGTGCCGTCGCCGACGCGGTCGAGAAATGGAACCCCGACTACGTCCCGCTGGCGCTCGTGCTCGCCACGATCCTGGTACGCAACGTGCTCGCCCACACCTCCTCCGACCCCGACCTCTGGATCGAGGTGCACAACTCCGACCGGTTGTTCGTGGCGGTCAGTGACAACAGCTCGGAGGCCCCGGCGAGAATCGAGGACCCACGCGGAAGTACGCCGGCCGCCTCCGGTCTGGCGTTGCTGACCTCCCTGAGCCGACACTGGAGTTACACACCGCGGGGCACCGGGAAGACCGTGTGGGCCGTGATCGGCCCGGACGAGGTGGCCCGTTTCGCCCGAACCGGAGGTCAGGCCTGACCCGGCTCCGCGGCACCGCTACCGGCATCGGGGAGCGCGAAGAGCCGCTCCCGAAGGACCTGGGCCGCATGCCGCGCTTCTTCGGCGCTCCGCAGGTATCGGTCCCGCAAGACACCCGATGAGACCTTGGCGCACAGGCTCTCCGCCAGTTCGGCCTTCTCCTGAAGGCTCCGGATGGCCATACCCAGCGCGGAGTCGATCTCCGCGGTCTGTGCCTGCAAGAGCGCTTCGGCGGACCACGCGTGCCCTATCCGGCATCGGAAACTGTGCTCGCCGATCTGCATGAGACCGCCATGACAGTCCGGGCACACGTAATTCGTCGGCGGGCCGAGATCCTCGGAGTCGGCGGGCCGAGCGAAGCTGTGCCCCATCGCGATTCGATTCTCGATCTCGAGGATGTGGTCTGGTTCCATGGTGGGCTCCGGGAGTTCTCGGTGACTGAGACCGGTCAGCACTTTGGCAGCGTTCTCGGCGGTCACGACGTAGTCGGGAGCGACGTGGGTGATGGCGGTGCTCGGCAGCACCGGGAACGAAGCGTCGTCGGGATCCTGCACGATGGTCACACCGCCGCGCTCGCGGATCGCCGCCATGCCGTTCACACCGTCGTCGAGCGCGCCCGACAGCAACACACCGGTGCCGGCCGGACCCGCGTGGAGCGCGACCGACCGGAACAATGCGTTGATCGACGGGCGGTGTCTGCTCTCGGTGGGGCCGTCGGTGACGGCGAGCCGGAGCCCGTCGAGCAGGAGATGCCGGTCCGGGACGCAGACATAGACGGTTCCGGACCGAACCTCCATTCCGTCGACAGCGGCCACCGCGGGCAACGGACCCGCGCGATCGAGGATGCTGGGCAACGCGCTCGAGATCCCGACCGGCATGTGCAGTACGACGAGAACCGCCTGCGGGAAGTCCTCCGGAAGGGCGGCCACGAGACTGGAGAGCGCTTCGACGCCGCCGGCTGATGCACCGATGGCCACCACCTGTTGCTGTGCCATTCCCACGACATACCCCGCATATCGGTTGGACAATCCGTTGGGCGTTCGCGACGTGGTGAACGAGCGTCAAAGGCCAGCGTACGCCGCATTCAGCCCGCAAGGAGCGCGACGATCGCCCGTGCGAGTCCGCGACGGGCGAGTTCTTGATCCTGGAAACTGCCGAGTTGCTTCTCCGACACCAGACCCCGCATCGCGCCGGGCAGGAACGCCGCGACCTCCCGGACGCGTTCCGGGTCGACGTCGAGGTCGGCGAAGGCGCGCTGACAGGACTCCACCCACGACGGACCCCAGGAGGCGAACTCGGCGGCGGTCTTGGGGAACAGTCGCCGGAGTTCGTCGGGATCGCGGGGCAGCGCTGCCCGCAGGGTCTCGATGGCGCGGGATTCCGGTGCCGTCAGACCCGCGTACATGAGTTCGATGATTGCCTCGACGCGTTCGGCCAGCGGCGCTTCGGGTTTCACGCTGACCGGTAGATCACCGCGCTGTTCCGCGGTGCGGTGCAACACCGCTGCCCAGAGTCCGTCGATGTCGTCGAATTGGTATTTGATCGCACCCCAGGTCGCGCCGATGTCCTTGGCGATCCGGTTGCCCGACACCGATGCCGGATCACCAGAGGCTAGCGAACTGATCGCCGCGTCGAGCATCGCATCGCGGGTGGCCTGCCCACGTCGATTCGCGCGCCGAGCACCGGGCGCCGGAGTACCGGCCGGGGTGTGGGCGTCGACGGGGGTCATGGTCGCCGATGGTAACCGTTGGGGGTTCACGCCTGGCGTTCTGCGGCCACGAGTTCACGGACCGCCGGCGCCACCTCGTTCGCGAACCTCGCCAGATCGTCGGGGTCGTCGGTGGCCAGAATGTATGTGCTCATCCCGAGGGAGACCGTCAGGTCGGTCAGTTGTTCCGCCCACTGCGAGGGTGTACCGGCGAGCAATCCGGCGTCGGAACCGAAAGTGCCCGCGATGTTGTAGATCCGGGTGATGTCCGCGGGGTTCCGGCCGGCCTCGCGCGCCGCGTCGTCGATGACCGCCGACTTCTCCGCGACCTGGTCCGGCGGGACGAACTGCAGGCTGGGCACCCACGCGTCGGCGACTTCGCCTGTCAGCCTCAACATCCGGGGTCCCAGGGCGCCGAGCCAGATCGGGATGTCATGAGCCGGAGCGGGTCCGGCGTGGAGGCCGTGGACGGGATAGAACTCGCCGTCGAGATCGACTGTGCCGCCTGCCCAGAATGCCCTCATCACGGTGATCGCCTCGGCGAGGGCATCGACTGCCTCGCCGGGCGTCCGGCGGGGTCCACCCGCGGCGACCACACCATCCCAGAACGCTCCCGCGCCGAGACCGAGTTCGACGCGACCACCGGTCAGGATGTCGAGGGTCGACGCCGCCTTCGCCAGCATCACCGGTGGGCGCAGCGGCAGATTGGCAACGTTGGGCGACAACCGGATCGACGTCGTGCGGGCACCGATGACCGACAACAGGGTCCACGTGTCGAGGAAGCGTCGCTGATAGGGATGGTCCTGCACGCTGACGAGATCGAGTCCGGCCGCCTCTGCGACGTCCACGAGCTGCAGCAGGTCGTCGACCCGGTCGGCCCGCGGACTCGGGAAGAAACCGAAGCGCAACGGTTGCCCGTAGTCGGTCATGATGACTCCTCGTCGGATCGGCGATCGAACTCTTCCCGAGCGGCGGCCACCCGTGGCGCCAGCCCGATGACGACCGACGCGAACTCGGCGACGGCCGCCCGCACTTCCACACCGAGATCGGTCAGGACGTACTGCACACAGGATCGCCGACTCGGCATGACCCCGCGAGCGACCAAGCCGTCGCGCACGAAACGCCGCAACGTCTGCGAGAGCATGCGGTCGTTGATACCCACCACGGCCCGGCGCAGTTCGCCGTAGCGTCGGGGTTCGGTGTCGAGTGCGATGAGCACCGTCATGGGCCAGACGCCCCCGATGGTCTCGAGCGCGGCGCGAACAGTGTCGGAACCGGCGAGGAGGTCGTCGATCGTGACCGGACCCTTCGATCCGCCCTGTCCCGTGTCCATGCTGCGAGCGTACGCCTCTCTGGAAACAAGAGCACTCTTGAAATAAGAGTGAACGCGGAAGCGTTGTGGACGGCAGGATCAGAGACCACAACGAGAAGGAGTCGTCATGACCTCCCCACAAACGAGCAAGTCGCCCGCGGCGAACCACTCTCGCGCCGGCCGTGTCGTAGAGCTGGGCCATCCCTGGCGCGGCATCGGCCCATTCCTCTTCGCAGTCCACCATCTCGACGCCTACCCGGCCGGCAATGCCGAGATGGGTCCCGCCACCGGCGTCGACGACCGACAGCTCGGCAGCGACTTCGGCCACCCGTCGGGCTGGAACATGTACCACGGGACCACGATTCCGGGCTTTCCCGCGCACCCACACCGTGGTTTCGAGACCATCACCGTGGTCCGCCGGGGCGTCGTCGACCACGACGACTCGACGGGCGCCAGTGCGCGGTACGGCAACGGCGACGTGCAGTGGGTGACCGCAGGCAAGGGCGTTTCCCACTCGGAGGTGTTCCCCCTCCTGAACGCAGATCGCGACAATCCATTTGAGCTCTACCAGATCTGGCTGAACCTCCCGGCGCGCGACAAGACCGCCGATCCGGAGTTCACGATGCAGTGGCACGAGGACATCCCCGTCGTCGTGCACGACGAGGACGGGGCGAAGGCCACCGTGCGGGTGATCGCCGGAACCTTCGGACCCGCCACGGCACTCGAGCCGCCGAAACACTCCTGGGCGTCGGATCCGGCAGCCGACGTGGTGATCTGGCTGATCGATCTCGAACCGCACGCGAGGGTCGATCTACCGGCACCGGCCTCGACGGACACCCGCCGGATGCTGTATGTCCACGGAGAGGGAGCTCGCGTCGAGATCGACGGTGCCACAGTCGAATCGGGACTCGGCTTCGAACAGGCCCGGGCGTCGGCGTTGGCCCTCGCCAACGGGGACGAACCGTCGACGATCCTCGTACTGCAGGGCGCAGAGATCGGCGAGCCGGTCGTCCAATACGGCCCGTTCGTCATGAACAGTGCCGAGGAGATCGATCAGGCCTACAGCGACTACCGCCGCACGCGGTTCGGCGGTTGGCCGTGGGGTTCCGACGCCCCGGTCCACCCGCGGACCGAGGGACGCTTCGCCCGGTTCCCGAGTGGACGGGTCGAGCGGCCCGGGCAGTGATTCCCGGGTCGGCTCAGCTGGCGGCATCCTCCAGCTCGGTCAGCTCGGTCGGCGTCGAGAACGAGTACATGACGCGATCGATCTCGGCGGTGAAGTCCTCGGCGGCCTCGATGTTGGAGGCATGCCCGGTGTCCAGCACGACGAGTTGATCCAGATAGCCGCGGATCGAAAGCGTGTGGGCGATGCGCTGGGTCATCGCATGCGGGAGCAGCAGGTCGTGACGTCCACCGAGGACCGTGGTCGGCACGGTGATGGCCTCGGCCCCGACCGGCCCCAGAGCCAGCTCGATGAGCGCGACCGCGGCCTTGGCCCGCGCGACCGGATTGCACGACCGGCTCATCGACAGAACGAACTCGGCGTGATCCGCCGTCGCCGAGCGGCCGTTGAGGATGCGGGTCCGGACGAGACTTCGGGCGAATCGGCCGCCGGGGAACGGGAACGGGACCGACAGTGCGGCCTGACCGAGCCAGATCGGCGCCTTGAACATGCTGTTGAGGAACGGCAGGACCCGGGTCTCCGCGGCGATCCCGCCCCAGGTCGTGTTCGCGAGCACCAGTGCGGCCGCACGCTCCTCGACCTGGTCGGGATGACGGTGCGCCCATGCCTGCACGGTGATGCCGCCCATGCTGTGTCCGACGAAGACGGCCTTCGAGTCACGCGGCACAGCCTGATCGACCACCGTGTGAAGGTCGTCGGCCAGGACGTCGGCGTCGAAACGGCGCTTGCCCCACGTGCTCTCGCCGTGACCCCGCTGGTCGTAGGCGATCACGTGGTAGCGCTCGGCGAGGGCGTTGATCTGTGGGTTCCAGTACTCGATGCAGCACGACCATCCGTGGACCAGCACCAGAACCGGCGCATCCGGCGACCCGTAGTGGTGAACGCGGAGACGGGCGTCATCGTCGGTGAGAGCCCAGGTGGCACGCTCGGGCTCGCGCGAGTTGAACATCGCATCCGCGAACTGCCGGCTGCGGAGACGGCGCCGGGCCTCAGCCGGTCGTACAAGTCCCGTCAGCATCGACTGGACCTCCGCCAGTCGTGCAGTGCGCAGCGCACCACCTGCGTTCATCTCGGCCTCCCGGCGTCATTGCTGTAAGCCATGTCACAGCGCCGGCCCAATGATACAAACCGGCATCCAATGTTCCAACACTTTCGTCGGAAATGTTGAAACCACGGGTAACCGACAGGGCCGCACCTCAAACCTCCAGCAAGACGCCGGTTTCAAACATTTTCACAGAACCCTCTTGCATTCCGATTCGACGAGTCCTACCGTGACCGCATGGCGCAAACGCCGCTGTCGATGACACCCACCGGATGGTTTCAGGTCGCCTGGTCTCCCGAGATCGCCGTCGGGACCGTGCACACGATGAAGTACTTCGGGCGCGAGATGGTCGCCTGGCGATCCCGGTCCGGGCGGATCTCCGTCTTCGACGCCTACTGTGAGCATCTCGGAGCCCACCTCGGTCACGGCGGCCACGTGGAGGGCGAGAACCTGGTCTGCCCCTTCCACGGTTGGGAGTGGAACCAGGAGGGACGCAACGTCTGCATCCCCTACGAGAACCACCCGAACAAGGGCCGGCGCATCCGCAGTTACCCCGTGGTCGAACGCAACGAGGCCGTCTGGATCTGGCACGACGTCGACGGGCGGCCACCGCATTTCGACGTCCCGGACATCTTCGCCGACTTCGACGACAACGCCACCGCGGACGACTATTACCCGCCGATTCCGGGTGCGACATTGTTCCGGCCGGGCCTCGAGATCCACCCGCAGTACATCATGGAGAACGGCGTCGACTTCGCCCATTTCAAGTTCGTCCACAAAACACCGTTCATGCCGGACTTCACCCGGCACGACTTCTCCGGCCCGGTGTCCCATGTCGACTTCACCATCGCCTTCGACGAAGGCGCGACACTCGAAAGCGCCACCAGCGGTGTCGAATCCATCAACGCCGGCCTCGGTTGCTCGGTCACCAAGAGCTGGGGCATGGTCGACAACCGCACGATGCCTGCGGTCACCCCGGTCGACGAGCACACCTCGGACGTGCGCTTCACCGTCTGGATCGGGCGCAAACCCGGCGAGGAAACCGGCGAGATCACCCGATACGGAAAGACCATGGCCGACCTGGTGATCGAACAGTTCGCCGCCGACGTCGACATCTGGGCCCACCAGCGCTACTCCGATCCACCGGCGTTGTCCCGCAAGGAGTACGCGGGATTCAGCGCACTACGGCAGTGGGCCCGGCAGTTCTATCCCGACGGCGGCGCCTCGGCCGACGAGTACGTCCGGATCCGCCGGTCCGAGCTCGAAGCACTCCGCGCGGCAGCGCACGTCGAGACCGGCGCAGCTGCGCAGTCCTGACCCGACCTCCTCTCCCCGCCCCGAAAGGACCTCGCATGACGGCACCCGACAAGATCCGGTTGTTCCAGGTGGCCACCGGCAACCTGGGCACCGAGATGATCGACCGCATCCGCAATCACCCGGATCTGGAACTGGTCGGCCTGCACTGTTATTCGCCGGACAAAGTGGGCCGGGATGCCGGGGAGATCGTCGGTATCGGCCCGATCGGCGTGGTCGCGACCGGCACCGTGGAGGAGATCATCGCCGCGCGACCCGACGTGCTCACCTTCCACGGCGTCTTCCCCGACGAGGACCTCTACGTCCAGGTCCTCGAGGCCGGGATCGACATCGTGACCACCGCCGACTGGATCACCGGCTTCCACCGCGACACCAACCATCCACATCACTCCGGGCGCAAGGTCAGCGAGGTCATCGCCGAGGCCTGCGCCAAGGGCGGCGCCACCTTCTACGGCACGGGCATGAATCCCGGTCTGGCGCAGATCCTCGGCATCGTGCACACCGCCGACGTCGCCGAGATCGAGAACGTCACGGTGACCGAGTCGGTCGACGTCTCCTGTCATCACTCGGTCGACACCTGGAAGGCCGTCGGTTACGGGCTACCGGTCGACGACCCGTCGATCCCGGACTCGCTCTACAAGTACACCGCCGTCTTCGCCGACTCGGTGTACCTCATGGCCGACGCCTTCGATCTCGAACTCGACGAGGTGACGTTCTCCTACGAGTTGGGCGCCTGCACAAAAGATGTCGACCTCGGTTGGTACCAGCTGCCCGCAGGATCGTTGGGCGGCAGCTACATCAAGTACCAGGGCATGGTCGACGGTGTGCCACGCGTGGAGTCCCATCTGGAGTGGCAGATGACACCGCACACCGACCCCTCGTGGAACATCCAGGCCTGCTACATCACCCAGGTGACCGGAGACCCGAACATCTACTCCAAGCACATGATCTTCCCGCGCAAGGGATTCGACCTCTCCAACCCGGAGAACTTCGCGTCGATCGGCATGACCGTCACCGGCCTGCCCGCACTCAACTCGATCCGGTCGGTGGTCGCAGCCCCGCCCGGGATCGTGACCAGTGCAGACCTCCCGCTACGGAGCTTCGCCGGCCGCTTCAAGATCTGAGCCGGCGCGGTGTCGGTATCGACCTCGGCGAACCCACTCTTCGAGAATTCCCTCCCTCGAGAAAGCCTTCCGGGAATCCCCTTCAGCCGAGGTCGATACTGATGCCGGTGAGCTCGGCGCCGACCTCCCACAAGCGTTCGGCGACGGCACGATCCTTGGCCTTCGGCGACGGCTCGACCAGCACCGGCGGACCAGCGAGACCGAAACTTCCTGTCGGACCGTAATACTGGCCGCCCGACACCTTCGGATCGGTGGCGGCCCGCAGAATGGGCAGGGCGCCCTCGGGCGGATCCATGATGAATCGATCGGTGAGCCAGCGCAGCGATGGCGCGTGATACGCCCACTGCAGGAATTTGTTCTGCTCGCGCATCACCCCGGTCCGAGTACCACCCGGGTGCGCGGCCAGCGAGATCGCCGGTGCGTCAGCGGCTCTCAGCCGACGGTCGAGTTCCAGCGAGAACAGCATCTGGGCGAGCTTGGCCCGGGAGTACGCGCCGGCGCTGGTGAACGTGCGGTCCATCGGGATGTCGGAGAAGTCGATGTTGCCCGCACGATGTGCGTGGCTGCCGACGGTGACGATCCGCGCGGCATCGGCGGCGAGCAAGCGGTCCATCAGCAACCCGGTGAGCGCGTAGTGGCCGAGGAAGTTGGTGCCGAAGTCCATCTCGAAGCCGTCGGGTGTCAGGTCGCGCTGGCCGCGCATGACACCGGCGTTGTTCACCAGGACGTCGAGCCGCGGATGGCGTCGCCGGACCTCCTCGGCGGCAGCGCGAACGGAATCGAGACTGGCGAGATCGAGGTCGAGGATCTCCACCTCGGCACCGGGTACCTCGGCGACGATGTCCTCGCGTGCGGCGGCAGCGGTCTCGGCGTTGCGGCACGCCAGCACCACCGTGGCGCCGAGAGTGGCGAGCCCTCGAGCGGCTTCACGCCCGATGCCCCCGTTTGCCCCGGTGACCACGGCGACCCGCCCGGTCTGTGGAGGCGCGTCGGCCAATGTCCAACCCGTCTTCACGTGCTCCCCCTCTGACTCCGGCACAACGGACGCTGTTGTTCGTATCACATCTCATGTGACAGTTCCGGTTCGGGTGTCACACGCGACCGCACCCCGAATGCATTCCGGAGAACGCAGTCGGGGTGCGACGCAACCAGTGGTCGTGCGACGAGCGGGTCAGACCGTCACAGGCGCCGGGGCGGCGGCGCTGAACTGTCCGGCCGGCGCGAACCTGGCGAGGACCTGGTCGAACGGTTCTCCCGCCACCGCAGAGATGAAGTTCTCGACATCCTCACGGGTCCGCAGACCGAGGAGCGGATTCGGGTCGGACAGCAGACCGAGCAGTGCCTGCGCGACGTTCGGATCGACGGCGGCAGCCGGAAACGACAACTCCAGGTGGGTCGCGAAATCGGGGTCGCCGAGGAACAGACGGGTTACCTCGGTGGCCGCGTGACCGCGGCGCTCCCAATGCTTCTCGAACTCCTCGGCCAGCCAGTCCGCGGTGAACTCGCCGTCGTGGGCGCGGGCGGCCTTGACCAGCTCGGCGACCTGGATGAGCGTGTTCTGGGCACCCTGGCCGGCGACCGGGTCGACGGCGATCGCGGTGTCGCCGATCGCGGCCACCGGATGACCACCCTTGGTGGTGGCGACCGCCCGGCGCACGGTCGGGGTGACCGCCCCCTTCAGCCACGAGACCGGGTCGGACTCGATGACCTCGAGCTGCTCGATGACCGGCGCGTCCTCCGGGAAGAACTCCGCGAAGATGCCGGCGATGGTGCGCCGAGCGGTCACCGCGTCGTGGACGTCGTCGATGCGCGGCGCCCAGGCGCCCGACGGTTTGGCGAAGACGATGAAGGACCAGGTCGCGCCCTCGTCCTTGTGCAGGAACGGGCCGACGAACAGCTCGCCGTTCTCGCTGTCGAGGTTGTACAGCGAGTGACCGGCGCCCGCCTGCGAGCGATAGGAGAACACGTCCGGTCCGTGATCGACGCCCTTCAGCGTGACCTGCAGCAGACGTCGCTGCGGCTCGCGGTACTTCGTCCGCGACTCGTCGACCGGGAACAGCGTCGACAGCCCGCCCTTGCCGGTGGCGACGAGGGTGAGGTCGGCGCCACCGGCGATCTCGTCGAGGTTGTCGAGATCGACGGTGGTGACCTCGAACCGCCCGCCGCGGTCCAGGAAACGACCCAGGCGGTCGTCGGCGCGCAGGCGGAGGTCGACAGCCGCGGCGACGTAGCCGTAGTCGGGGTCGTATTCGAGAACGGGGGCGCGATCCTCGCCGGCGCCGCCGTACAGGCGCACGCTCATACCGGTGGTCTTGCCGACGTCGTAGAGGTCCTCGATGATCTCGGCATCCCACTCCTGGGACTTGCCGAAGAGCACGCCGACGCCGGTCGGCGGCACCTTGTTGCGTAGCGAGTCACGGTCGCGGTCGCTGTAGATCGTGACGTCGAAACCGGCGTCGAGGAAGCCGAGACCGGCGGTGGTCCCGGCGAGGCCGGCGCCGATGATCGCGACGGATCGTCGTGTGGTCATGTGTGTCTCCTGGGTCGGATGCAAGCGGTGCATGTGATGACTGGGAGACAGGGTGCCGGTGGGATCGTCGCGGCTGAAGGTTTAGACGCAGCACGAACTAATGGGTGGCCGCGGGGGCTGACCTCGATACGCGTCGGCCTCGCCACGCTCGGACGGCGCCACTCGGCCGGCGAATGAGTCCAGCGGCCTCGCCACGCTCGGTCGGCGCTACTCGGCCGGCGAATGAGTCCAGCGGCCTCGCCACGCTCGGACGGCGCCACTCGGCCGGCGAATGAGTCCAGCGGCCTCGCCACGCTCGGACGGCGCTACTCGGCCGGCGGAAGCCCGTGCACCCGATAGCGCTCGTATGCGACGACACCGAACAGCCGGGTCTCCACCAGATCGAGATCGACACGATCGGTGACCGGCGGCAGCATCGGGGTGCCGCCGCCCACGACGACCGGATACCGGAAGATCCGCAGCTCGTCGATCAGGCCGAGTTCGAAGGCCTGTGACGCCAGGTGCGCTCCACCGATCTCGATGTCGCGGTCCGTCGCGGCGCGGACCTCCGCGACCTCGTCGGCGACGGATGCTCGGGCGAGTCTGGCGTTGCCCTCGACCGCGTCGAGGGTCCGACTGAAGACGACTTTCGGCAGCGCCGCCCAGATGTCGGCGAAGACAGCGCCCGCCTCGGTGTCGCGCATGGCCGGGTCGGTCTCCCAGACCCGCATCGTCTCGTACAACCGGCGACCGAGGATCGTGCCGCCGAGGCTCCCGACGCGATCGGTGTGGAATGCGAAGAGTTCGTCGCTGTGTCCCGGCCATTGGAAGTCGCCGTCGCGATCGTGGATGAAGCCGTCCACCGAGACGCCCATCGTATAGATCAGCATGCAACTCCTCACAGTCGGTTTCGAGGGGATTGTCCGAGGTTACGGCCATTTTTCGAGGTAGACCCGGCAATGGGAACCCACGAACATCCTGTGGGTCGGCCGACACCCGCCGCGGCGGCGGTGACGCGCCGTCGCGGACAAGTACCATCGCCCTCTGTGCGCACGCCCGTTCCCGAAGTAGCCCCGGTCGTCGCGACGCCCAACGAGGACGCCGCGACCGGTAACACCTCGGGTTATCGGCTCGACCTGGACGGCCTGCGCGGAATCGCGATCGCATTGGTCGCCGTCTTCCACGTCTGGTTCGGGCGGGTGTCGGGCGGCGTGGACGTTTTCCTGACTCTCTCGGGATACTTCTTCGTCGCATCGCTCCTCAAGCATGTGCTCGCCACCCAGCCCGCCTCTGCGTCGTGGGGCAAGGCGCTCAACCCGGGGCCGCGATTCTGGCGCCTGGTCCGACGACTGCTTCCCGCGCTGCTGCTGGTGCTGGCCTTCACCGCCGCGCTGATCGCTCTCGTGATGCCGACGACCCGGTGGGGTCCGCTCGGTGCCGAGCTGCAGGCCAGCGCGCTGTACTACCAGAACTGGCATCTCGCGTTCGAGTCGCAGGACTATGCGGCCGCCGACTCCGCGAACAGCCCGATGCAGCACCTGTGGTCGATGTCGATGCAGGGTCAGTTCTTCCTGATCACCTTGCTCAGTGCACTCGCCCTCGGCGGTCTGCTGCGCGCGTTGGCTCTCAAGATCGAGTTCTTCCGCCGACCTCAGGTCGTGCGCGGCATCGTCGGGTTCGCGCTCCTGGGCGTCGCGCTGGTCTCCTTCGCGTGGGCCAACTATCGCCACGGCATCAATCAGCCGTTCACCTACTACGACACCGTCGCCCGACTGTGGGAGCCGCTCGTCGGCGGCCTGCTCGCCGTGTGGATGCCCAAGCTGGCGCTGTCCGCGCGCATGCGCAACCTGCTGAGCCTCATCGCCCTCGGCCTGATCATCACCTGCGGTTGGTGGATCGCCGGTGTCCAGGAGTACCCCGCGGCCTGGGCGCTCGTGCCCGTCGGCGCGACGCTCATCCTGATCTGGGCGGGCTCCCCGGCGACCGCACGCCCGGCCGAGGGACAGGCCCAGGTGAGTCGTGGACTCGCGTATCCGCAACTGGTGTGGCTCGGTTCCATCGCCTATGCGCTCTACCTGTGGCACTGGCCGCTGCTGATCTTCTACATGGCGTGGCGCTACCAGGACGAGGTGTCCTGGCTGGAGGGCACCGGAATCCTGGGTGTCTCGGTCCTGGTCGCGTGGCTGACCACGAAGTACGTCGAGGCCCCGCTGCGTTCCGGGTCGCTGCGGCGCCAGAAGTCCGACGCCGCGGCACCTGCGAAGGCGAGCACGCCGGGCTTCCAGAACTCGCGCGGCTACCGCTTCGCCCTCCTCGCGGTCCTGCTGATCATCAGCGTGGCCGCCGGCAGTGCCGCGGTGACGTGGCAACGCGACGCCGCGAACGCGACCCTCGACACCGAGAACCTCGACCCTCGCCTCTACCCCGGCGGACGTGCCTTCCTCAACGGTGCGCCGGTCCCGAAGGTGACGGCGCAGCCGAGTCCCGACGTCGTCGACATGGACTGGCCGATCACCTCCTACGACTCGATCATCAGCGGCTGGAAGGACCCGTCGATCAAGGTCGGGTACTACGGCGACGTGAACGCGACCCGCACCATCGCCCTGGTCGGCGGTTCGCATGCCGAGCAGTGGATCACCGCGCTGAACGACATCGGCAAGCGACACAACTTCCGCGTCACGACCTACCTCAAAGTCGGTTGTGCGCTCACCACCGAGCACGTCTTCACCTGGTTCGGCCAGAAGTACTACCAGTGCAACGACTGGTCGAATCGCGTGATGGAACGCCTCGCCGTGGACAAGCCCGACTACGTGTTCACCACCTCCACCCGTCCTCCCGAGGGGGCCGCCAAGGGCGACTACGTGCCCAAGGACTACGAGGAGATCTTCGCCCAGTTCCGCGACCGCGGGCAGAAGGTGATCGGCATCCGGGACAACCCGTGGTCGACCGGCAAGCTGAAGCCGCCGGAGTGCCTCGCGAGCGGCCGCAAGCCCGAGGTCTGCGGCGTCTCACGTGCACAGGCCATGGCGCCCACCGACCCGGCCGCCGCGCTCGCCGACAAGTTCCCGAACATGACCTTCCTGGACTACACCGACGCCATGTGCGACGACACGTACTGCCCGGCGGTGGTCGGGAACATCCTGATGTGGCACGACTACCACCACCTGTCCGCCACGTTCGTACGCAGCCTCATCCCGGCGATCGAGGCCGACCTGCAGAAGGCCACCGGCTGGTGGTGAGCTCGACACGCCCCTCGGCTTACGCCTCGGGGCTACTCGGCCACCGCTAGAGCGCCCAGCACCGCCTTCGGGCCGGCGAACACCGCCTCGCGGATGTGATTGCGCACCAGTGTCCATGTGGGGCAATCACATTCGGCTTCGACGCCGCGGGCATCCACGCCCTCGCCGCGGCACAGCGCGATGGCGCGCTCGAGATGGAAGTCCTGCGTCACGATGACCAACCCCTCCGCGCCGAACACCTCTCGCGCACGACGGCAGCTCGCCGCGGTGTCGAGGCCCAGCGGGTCGTCGACCATCACCACTGCCGGCACCCCGTGGGATTCGAGGTAGGCCCGCATCACCGCCGGCTCGTCGCCGGCCTCGGGAGAACCGTTGCCGGAGTTGATGATCCGGTCAACGCGGCCGTCGCGGTACAACGCCGCCGCGACATCCAACCGGCCGCGAACATAGTCGCCGGGAGCACCGTCCTCCACCAGCGAACCGAGCACCAGGAGCGTCGACCCGTCCGGCACCTGCTCGGCGTCGAGGACCCGGTCACCGGCCACGACATACATCCACGTGGCTGCGACAGTGATCCACAGTTCGACGACCACCAGCAACACCGGTACGACGAGACGCGCTGCTGACCTCACCTGTACAACCTAGGTGTACGAATACATCTCACCCAAGATGACGATTCGCCGCCGCTCCAGTGACGCCGGGCCGATACTGAGGCCATCTGCTGCGCTCAGCCCCGATGCGTATCCGACACCCGCGTATCCGACAACCGTGGAAGAGAGTGTGCATGCAGTACATGCCGGTGACCTCGTCGATGTTCCTACTGGCCGAAACGCGCGAGCAACCGATGCACGTGGGCGGGTTGCAGCTGTTCGTGCCGCGCGAGGGCCAATCGTCGGCCGACCTCGTCGAGGAGGTCATCGAGGCCTTCTCGTCCTGCAGCGAGATCCATCCCCTGTTCCGCAAGCGCCCGGCGCCGCCGGTCACCATCCTGGGCAACGTCGCCTGGACCTACGACGACGAGATCGACTTCGACTACCACGTCCGCCGCGCGGTACTCCCCCGCCCGGGACGCATCCGCGAACTGCTGCGCTACGTGTCGCTGAACCACGGCACCCTGCTCGACCGGAACCGGCCGATGTGGGAAGCCCACGTCATCGAAGGCCTCGACGACGGGCGGGTCGCGATCTACAGCAAGATCCACCACTCGATCGTCGACGGGGTGTCGGCGCTCCGCCTGCTGCAGCGCATGCTCACGCCCGATCCCGACGACCGGTCCGGGTCGGCACCGTGGGACCCGAAGCTCATCGGGAAGAAGCGTCCACGACCCGCACCGACCCTGCGCTCGCGGATCGCCGGGATCGCCGACGCCGGCCTGCAGGTGGCGGGGATCGCTCCCGCGGCCGCCAAGGTCGCCGTCGCCGGCCTGCGCAAGCCCGGCTTCGTGCCGCCTGTTCCCCGCGCCCCGCGGACCATCCTCGACGTGGCGATCGGGAGCGCACGCCGGTTCGCCGCCCAGCAATGGGAGATCGAGCGACTACGTGCGGTCGCCGACGCGCTGGACATCACCCTCAACGACGTCCTCGTCGCGATGTGTTCGGGCGCCCTGCGCTCGTATCTGATCGAGCACGACGCGCTGCCCGATTCGCCACTGATCGCGGCCGTTCCCGTGTCGATGCACACCGAGGACGACTCCGACGGCAATGCCGTGACCGCCATCATGGTCGACCTCGCGACCGACGAGCCCGACCCCGAACGCCGGCTCAACTCGCTCGTGACGTCGGCCCGGCAGGCGAAGAACGTCGTCCGCGGACTCAGGCCGTTGCAGGCACTCGCGCTGGGCGCCGCGAATTTCGCGCCGCTCGCGTTCGCGACCGTGCCGGGCTTCGTCCAGTACGTCCCACCGCAGTTCAACATCATCATCAGCAACGTGCCCGGACCGTCCGAGGAGCTCTACTGGAACGGCGCCCGACTCGACGGCGTCTACCCGGTGTCGATCGCCATGGAGGGGCTGGCGTTGAACATCACCGTGACCAGTTCTGCGAAGCACCTGAACTTCGGGCTGATCGGTGCCCGTGCGCAGGTCCCGAGTCTGCAGCGACTGCTGACGCACCTCGACACCGCCCTCGAGGAGCTGGAGAAAGTGGCCCGCGTCCGCTGACCCCGGCGCCGGCCGGGAGGCCAATTGGGATCCTCCCCACCCTGACTCGACAGTAAGTTACTGGCGAGTATCATTCGGTGTGAGTTTAGACCAGCAAGAATTAGGCCAACCTTGGCAGCGCGCCACCGGCGCGAAGAATTACGGTTACCTGTAGTACACCGCTCCGTGGGGGCAGCCCTGCGCACTCTGTGCGCTTCCCCCGGTGGCGGGACGACCTAGACGAAAGGCCGGTACGCGCCCGTGACAGCCACGACGATTGCCATCGGCACCACAGCAGCGGTGATCAGCCTCTTCTGTTGGTACCTGTTCCTCGCCGGGGTGGTGCGGATGTTCCGCACCATCAAACTCGGCCAGAAGGTCGACGGATCCCGGTTCTGGCCGGTGATCCCGCGCCTGACGACCATGATCAAGGAATTCATCGCCCACACGCGGATGGTGAAATTCCGGACGGTGGGTTGGGCCCACTGGCTGGTCATGATCGGCTTCATGGGCGGCGCCCTGCTGTGGTTCGAGGCCTACGGACAGTCCATCGACCCGGAGTTCCACTGGCCGCTCTTCGGTGACACCTTCGCGTGGCACCTATGGGACGAGCTGCTGGGCATCGGCACCGTGGTCGGCATCCTCGTGCTGATCGTGATCCGCCAGCTCAACCACCCGCGTGTCCCCGAGCGCCTCTCGCGGTTCTCCGGGTCCCGCTTCGGCGCGGCCTACTTCGTCGAGGCCGTCGTCCTGCTCGAGGGTCTCGGCATGATCCTGGTGAAGGCGTCGAAGATCGCGACCTACCACCACTACAACGCCTACTCGGACTTCTTCACCATGCAGGTGGCGAAGATCCTGCCCGCGTCACCGACCCTGGTGTCGATCTTCGCGGTCATCAAGCTCATGAGTGGCATGGTGTGGCTGGCCGTCGTCGGCCTCAACACCGACTGGGGCGTTGCGTGGCACCGCTTCTCGGCGTTCTTCAACATCTACTTCAAGCGTGAGGCCGACGGCGGCGTCGCCCTCGGTGCGGCCAAGCCGATGATGAGCCAGGGCAAGGTCCTCGACATGGAGACCGCCGATCCGGACGTCGACGCGTTCGGTGCGGGCAAGATCGAGGACTTCTCCTGGAAGGGCTGGCTCGACTTCAGCACCTGTACCGAGTGTGGCCGCTGCCAGTCGCAGTGTCCGGCCTGGAACACCGGCAAGCCGCTGTCGCCGAAGCTGCTCATCATGTCGCTGCGCGACCACGGCAACGCCAAGGCCCCGTACCTGCTGGCCGGCGGCCGCAAGGACATGGGCGGCGACGAGGTCGGTCTGGTCGACGCCGAGGGCAACGTCCTCGAGGACAAGCTCAACGCGATCCCCGAGGCCGCACGTGCCGAGGCCTCCCGCAAGCTGGTCGGCGAGTCCAAGGGCCGGATCGGCGGCGGTGAGGGCATCGAGTCGGCCGACGGTGAATTCGATCCCGAGGCGCTGGGTGCGGTCATCGACACCGAGACCCTGTGGAGCTGCACCACCTGTGGTGCCTGCGTCGAGCAGTGCCCGGTCGACATCGAGCACGTCGACCACATCCTCGACATGCGTCGCTACCAGGTGCTGATCGAGTCGGACTTCCCGACCGAGCTGGCCGGCATGTTCAAGAATCTCGAGAACAAGGGCAACCCGTGGGGTCAGAACGCCTCCGCGCGGACCGCCTGGATCGACGAGATGGACATCGAGATCCCGGTCTTCGGCAAGGATGTCGAGTCGTTCGAGGGCTTCGAGTACCTGTTCTGGGTCGGTTGCGCCGGCGCCTACGAGGACCGCGCGAAGAAGACCACCAAGGCCGTCGCCGAGCTCCTCGACATGGCCGCGGTCAACTTCATGGTCCTCGGCGAGGGCGAAACCTGTACCGGTGACTCCGCACGACGCGCCGGCAACGAGTTCCTCTTCCAGATGCTCGCGCAGCAGAACATCGAGATGCTGGGCGAGGTCTTCTCGACCGCTCCCGAGCAGCGCAAGAAGGTCGTCGTGACCTGTGCACACTGCTTCAACGCGCTGGGCAACGAGTACCCGCAGCTGGGCGCCAAGTACGAGGTCGTCCACCACACGCAGCTGCTGAACCGTCTGGTCCGCGAGAAGCGCCTCGTGCCGGTCGCCCCGCTCGGCGAGGGCGTCACCTACCACGACCCGTGCTACCTGGGCCGTCACAACAAGGTCTACGACGCCCCGCGTGAGCTGATGGGTGCGGCCGGATCGACTCTCACCGAGATGCCGCGTCACGGCGAACGGTCCATGTGCTGTGGTGCCGGTGGTGCCCGCATGTGGATGGAAGAGCAGATCGGCAAGCGCATCAACATCGACCGGGTCGACGAGGCGCTCGACACGCTGGGCGCCGGGAGCGCAGCGAGCGGGCCCAATGGACACGGCGACACCACCGGCGAGGTCAAGAAGGTCGCGACCGGCTGTCCGTTCTGTCGCGTGATGCTGACCGACGGTGTGACCGCCCGGACCAGTGGCACCGAATCCGAGGGCAAGGTCGAGGTCGTCGACGTCGCGCAGCTGCTGCTCGACTCGGTCAAGCGCGGCAAGACCGAGGTCAAGCTCGGCGGCCGTTACCTCGGACCGCGTCCGAGTGCTCCCGAGCCGGAGCCGGAACCCGAGCCCGAGAAGGTTCCGGCCGCAGCGGCCGCGACCGCGACGGCGACCACCGAGGCAGCTCCGAAGCCGAAGGTCGGACTGGGCATGAAGGGCGGCAAGAAGCCCGGTGCCGCAGCCAAGACCGAGGCGCCTGCGGAGGCTCCTGCCGAGAAGAAGCCCGCATCCAAGGGCTTCGGCATGAAGGGCGGCAAGAAGCCGGGCGCTGCGGCTGCGGCACCGGCCGCCGCGTCGGCGCCCGCGGAGGCTCCTGCCGAGGCACCGGCCGAGAAGAAGCCCGCATCGAAGGGCTTCGGCATGAAGGGCGGGAAGAAGCCGGGCGCGGCGGCGAGCAAGCCTGCTGCGTCCGCAGCTCCTGCACCCGCCGAAGCCGAGTCGTCGGAGGCCGTGAAGGCCGAGGCACCCGCAGAGGCGAAGCCGGCCAAGGCCAAGGGCTTCGGCATGGCTGCAGGTAAGCGTCCCGGGCAGAAGACGGCCACCCCGAACGCGGCAGCAGCCGACGCCGGTGTGACCGCCCCCGCCGAGAACAAGGTCGACGAGGCGGAGTCGGCACCCGATGCCGCCCCGACCGTCGACACCGAGTCGGCGACCACCGCGGCCACGGACACATCGGTCGCTGCCGCGACGGACACATCGGTCGCTGCCGCGACGGAAGAGAAGCCGGGCAAGGCCAAGGGCTTCGGTATGGCTGCGGGCAAGAAGCGTCCGGGCGGGATCGGCAAGGCCGCTCCGAAGCCGGCCGCGGAGGCTCCGGCAGCAGCTCCCGCCGCGGAGGCACCTGCCGCCGAGGCATCGGAGACCGAGGCACCGGCCGCCGAGGCCGAGCCTGCGGCCGAAGCGCCCCAGGGCGGTTCGGCTGCGGTGCTGACCGAGGAGAAGCCGGCCAAGGCCAAGGGCTTCGGCATGGCCGCGGGCAAGAAGCGCCCCGGTGGCGCGAGCAAGGCCGCTCCGAAGGCCGCGGCACCTGCTGCGGCCCCCGCAGAGGCCACCCCCGCTCCCGAGGCAGCCCCGGAAGCCGAAGCGCCCGCCGAGGCACCCGGTGTCGAGGAGACCCCGGCAGCTGGAGCACCGGCAGCAGAGGCACCGGCCGAGACGAACGGGACCGAGGTCCCGACCCCGTCGGACAACGGCTCGGGCGACGCCCGGACCATCGCCGAGACCGGGGCGTCGAAGGCCAAGGGCTTCGGCATCGCGGCCGGCAAGAAGCGGCCCGGCCACAAGTAGTCACAGCAGTACCGAAACGGGCTCCGACCACCACGGTCGGGGCCCGTTTTTCATGCGCTGGACCACGGTCGGACAGCACTGGCGGAAACCCATTTGCATCCGGCTGCGACAATTGAACTCGTGAGTAGGCCCCATGTGTCGCATCTGAACCAGAACCTCAAGCCGCTCGAGCAGTCGCTCAAGCTGCAGAACGTGTGTTACGAGATTCGCGGACCCGTACACGCGCACGCGCAGCGGCTCGAGGCGGAGGGCCACCGCATCCTCAAGCTGAACATCGGCAACCCGGCTCTGTTCGGATTCGAGGCACCCGACGTGATCATGCGCGACATGATCCACGCGCTCCCGTACTCGCAGGGATACTCCGAGTCCGCCGGTGTGCTGTCCGCTCGTCGTTCGGTGGTCACGCGGTACGAGCTGATCCCCGACTTCCCCTTCTTCGACGTCGACGACGTCATCCTGGGCAACGGCGTCTCCGAGCTCATCACGATGACCATGCAGGCACTGCTGAACGACGGCGACGAGGTCCTGATCCCGGCACCGGACTATCCGCTCTGGACGGCGATGACCTCGCTCTCCGGCGGCACCCCTGTCCACTACCGCTGCGACGAGGCGAACGACTGGAACCCCGACATCGCCGACATCGCGTCGAAGATCACCGATCGCACCAAGGCGATCGTCATCATCAACCCCAACAACCCGACGGGTGCGGTCTACTCACGCGAAGTCCTGCAGCAGCTCGTCGAACTGGCCCGTCAGCATTCGCTGCTGATCCTGGCCGACGAGATCTACGACAAGATCATCTACGACGACGCCGAGCACGTGAACGTCGCGTCGTTGGCTCCCGATCTGCTGTGCCTGACCTTCAACGGCCTGTCGAAGGCTTACCGGGTGTGCGGGTACCGCGCCGGCTGGGTCGTGATGACCGGACCGAAGGACCACGCCAAGGGATTCATCGAGGGTATGGGCATCCTCGCCTCCACCCGACTGTGCGCGAATGTTCCCGGGCAGCATGCCATTCAGGTGGCGCTCGGCGGTTATCAGTCCATCGACGCGCTCGTCTCCCCCGGCGGGCGGCTCTTCGAGCAGCGCAACGTCACCTGGGAGAAGCTCAACGAGATCCCCGGCGTCAGCTGCGTGAAGCCCAAGGGCGCCCTCTACGCCTTCCCGCGCCTCGATCCCGAGGTGCACGAGATCCACAACGACGAGTTGTTCGTCCAGGACCTTCTGCTGCAGGAGAAGATCCTCGTCGTGCAGGGCAGCGGGTTCAACCTCGACGACACCAACCACTTCCGCATCGTCACGCTGCCGTGGTCGCGAGACCTCAAGGAGGCTGTCGAGCGGATCGGCAACTTCCTGTCGTCGTACCGCCAGTAGGGCGGGCACTCTTCGCGCTCCCGCGTGCGTATTTACCTCCCGCCTGGCTGTCTCCCTCGCGCTCGTCAGACCTGCCAAGCGGGAAGGAGACACGACGGCGGGAGTTCGACGCGGCGACAGGCCCGGGTCTCGACGACCCGGGCCTTTTCGCTTCCCAGACTGTTTCGGCACGCGTACCCGGGGAATCCGCACTGAGACGGGTTCGCACAAGGGTCTAGACATTTGTGTAACCGTTGGTAACGTGTAACTCCAATCGGGGTCTACAGCGAGGTGACACGGATGTCCGAACAGGCAGTGCAGGTGCGGCCCGAATGGCGGCGGGGGACGGTGTCCGGCGACGGCGTGACACTGGCGACCTTCGAACTGGGCGACCCGGGAAATCCGACGGTCCTGCTGGTACACGGCTGGCCCGACACCCACCACCTCTGGACGCACATCGCGCCCCGGTTGGCCGAGAAGTACCACGTGGTGGCCTACGACTGCCGTGGCTTCGGCGAGAGCGATCGTCCCCGCGAGGTCGGGGCGTACCGGTTGGCCGAACTCGCCGACGACCTCTTCGCCGTCGCCGAAGCGGTGAGCCCGGATGCTCCCGTCCACGTCGTCGGCCACGACTGGGGTTCGGTCCAGGCCTGGGAGGCCGTGAGTCGGCCACGGGCGCACACCCGCATCGCGTCCTTCGTCTCGGTTTCCGGACCGAATCTCGATCACCTCGGCCAGTTGCTCCGTGCAGGGCTGACCCGCCCGACGCCCCACCGCGTGCGAACCATTGCGACGCAATCGCTCTCGTCGGCCTACACAGGATTGTTCCAGCTTCCCGTCCTCCCGAACGCCCTGCTGACCGCGCTCGGGAACCCCCGGGCGTGGAAGCAGTTCCTGCACACCGTCGAGGGCACACCACCGGAGAACGTCGTCGTCGCCGGAACCCTGCGTCGCGACATGATCACCGGACTCGCGTTGTACCGGGCCAACATCCGCCAGAAGCTGAGCCGTCCCGACCCGCGCCCGACGACGGTGCCGGTCCTGCAGGTGGTCAACGAACGCGACATCGCCCTGCGCCCGGCCATCTACGACAACACCCCGGACTATGCGGCGAAATTGTGGCGACGCGACACCCCCACCGGCCACTGGCTGCCGTACACCCACCCCGCCTACCTCACCGACACGGTCCTGGACTTCCTTGCCGCACAGACCGGTAGCGACGCACCGCCGACCGTCGAACGGTTGCGGGTCTTCGCCGAACCGAAACCCCTTGCCGGGAAGCTGGTGGTGATCACCGGTGCGGGCAGCGGTATCGGTCGCGAGACCGCTCTGCTGCTCGCCGAGCGTGGTTGCGAACTCGTGCTCGCCGACCGGAATCTCGACTCCGCCGCCGAAACCGAGCAGGCCTGCAAGGTCGCCGGGGCGGTGGCACACGCCTATCTCCTCGATGTCTCCGACACCGGCGCGTTCGTGTCCTTCGCCGCGACGGTCCGGGAGCAACACGGCGTCCCCGACGTGGTGATCAACAACGCCGGAATCGGCTTGGCCGGTGGAGCTCTCGCCGCCACCGACGAGCAGGTCGACCGACTCCTCGACGTCAACCTGCGCGGCGTCATCACCGGGAGCCGCGAGTTCGGCCGGCAGATGGTCGAACGAGGGGTCGGCGGGCACATCGTCAACGTGTCGTCCGCTGCGGCGTTCACGCCGTCGCGCAGCCTCGGCCTGTACTCGGCATCGAAGGCCGGCGTCCTGCTGTTCTCCGAGTCGCTGCGGGCCGAGCTCGCCGAACACCGCATCGGCGTGAGCGCCATCTGCCCGGGCATCGTCGACACCAACATCGTGTCGTCGACACCGATCGCCGGTCTCGACTCGGATTCCGAACGGGCGCAACGTGATCGCCTGGTCCGCTTCTACCAGCGTCGTGGTTTCACCCCGGATCGCGTGGCGACCGAGATCGTGTCGGCCGTCGAGCACAACAAGGCCGTCGTCCCGGTGACACCCGAGGCGAAGGTCGGCTATCGCATCTATCGTTTCGCGCCGTGGTTGTCGCGCATCGGCGCCCGACAGAAGGTCACCGGATGAGCACCGTCGAACGCCCGCGTACTGATCTGTCCCAGACCGATCAGGCCGATCAGGCCGATCCCGGACCCGTCGAGCTACACGCCCGCAATGTGGCCTTCGACTGGGACGACGTGCCGCTGCACTGGATTCCCGGCCACCCCGTGGCGTCGAACTTCATCAGCGTCCTGAATCTTCTTCTGCCGGAAGGTGAACGCTGGTTCGTGCAGACCTACAACGAGGCGCTGCCGCTGGTCGCCGACGAGGAACTGGCCTCCCGGATGCGCGGTTTCATCGGCCAGGAGGCCATGCACGCCGAGGCCCACGACCACGTGCTGTGGGAGTTCCTCGATCACCACGGCATCGATCCGCGCCCGTACCAGTTGCAGATGGAGTGGATCTTCCGTCGGGTTCTCGGTCCGGCGACGGGCGGCTCCACCGAGGCCCGACACAAACACCTCGTCGAACGGTTGTGGCTGATCGCGGCGCTCGAGCATTACACCGCGGTGCTCGGCGATTTCGCGTTGAACAACAACTGGATCGAGGCCGGCGCGCACCCGACGATGGCCGACCTGTTCATGTGGCACGGCGCAGAGGAAGTGGAACACCGCGCGGTCGCGCACGATGTCGCGACATACTTCGGGGACAGCTACCTGCGGCGGGGACGCGCCATGCTCGTGGTCCTGCCGATCCTGTTGTTCCTGGTACAGCGCGGCTACCGGTTCATCATGAAGCAGGACACCTCGGTGTCGTACAACTACCTCCAGAAGAAGTGGCAGTTCCATCGCGGGGTGCGCGCCAACGTGCTCCCGCCGCTGCGGAGCATCGTCTTCTCCACCTTCAGTTACTTCCGCCCCGGGTTCCGCCCGGAGCAGATCGGCAGCACCGCCCAGGCCGTCGCCTACCTCGCGTCGTCGCCGGCCGCGCGCAACGTCGCCTGAGGAAGTCCGATGAACCAACGCGCACATCCGCATTCGACGAGCCTGACCCAACCACCCCCGCATCTCTACGGGCGGTGGCGACACGATCCGATCCTCACGGTCGGCACCGCGTTCATGCGGGCCTGGTGGCCTGCGTGGCGCCCGTTGTCCCCGTTGCGAGCGGCACCGGCCAATCCCGGGATCACGCAGGTGCGGATCGTGCAGCGCGAGGTCGTCGCGCATGACGAGAACGTGATCGCGTTGACGCTCGCCGCTGCCGGGGGCGGAGTGCTGCCGTCGTGGCATGCCGGTGCCCACATCGACGTGCTGCTGCCGTCCGGACGGATGCGCGAGTACTCGCTCTGCGGCGACACCGCCGACCGCGAGCACTACCGCATCGCGGTGCGTCGTATCCCCGACGGCGGCGGCGGTTCGATCGAGGTCCACGACGCCCTGAGGGTCGGGGACGTGGTGTCGATCAAAGGACCGCGCAACGCTTTTCCGCTGGCCGTTCCCGGCCACGGCTCCCCGGCTCGCCGGATTCGTTTCATCGCCGCAGGGATCGGCATCACCCCGATCCTGCCGATGCTCTCGGTGGCGGAACGTTTCGGGCTGGACTGGTCGATGATCTACACCGGGCGCTCCGCCGACTCGATCCCGTTCCTCGACGAGGTCGCGAAGTTCGGCGACCGCATCACCATTCGCACCGACGATCAGCACGGACTCCCGACCATGTCGGAACTGGTCGGGCCTGTACCGGATTCCGACGCCGACCTCGCCGTGTACTGCTGTGGGCCGGTGCCGATGCTGGAGAACCTCCGCCGCCATCTGTTCGACCGCCCCGACATCGAGCTGCACTACGAGCGCTTCAGCCCGCCACCGGTGGAGAACGGTTCACCGTTCACCGTGACGCTGGCGTCCACGGGTGCGCAGGTCCCGGTCGCAGCTGACGAGTCGGCGCTCGCGGCGATCCGGCGGGTGATGCCGTCGGTGCCGTACTCGTGTCAGCAAGGCTTTTGTGGCACATGCAAGGTCAGGACGTTGTCCGGCGACGTCGATCACCGCGACAACATCCTGACCGAGCCCGAACGCGAGGCCGGGACCATGCTGACCTGCGTCTCACGCAGTGCCGGCGGGAACCTCACGCTCGATCTCTGACTCCTCTCCCCGCGGACGGGCGGGCCCTGCTCCCTGAGGAGCATCCGGCGCTTGCAGATGCGTAACCCCCGCTCCCTGAGGAGCATCCGGAGCTTGCGAAGGATGCGTCTCGAAGGGCAGCTGCCGCCCGCCTACCGTGCCGCGCAGCAGGAACACCGCCGCCACACCGGCTGCCGCGGTGATGACCACCGCCGCCCACACCGCGTTGTGCAGGCCGTCCATGAACACCTCCTGGACTGCGGCACGGACCGTGTCGCTCATCGCGGTGGGCACCCGGCCGGCGACCTCGACCCCGGCCATCACCGATTGCTCCGCGGTAGCAATCACCTCTCGGGGTAACCCACTGCCCGACAGCCGATCCCCGATGCCGGCGACATAGGCCGAGGTCAGGATCGAACCGAGCACCGCGACGCCGAGGGTGCCGCCGATCTCGCGGGTGGTGTCGTTGACCGCGCTCCCGGCACCTGCCTGTTCGGGACGCAGCGCATCCATGATGAGCTGCGTGCAGGGGCCCGAGATGAACGCCAGACCGGCGGCCATCAACGACATGGCCCAGATGATCAGTTCCCAGTATCCCGATGTCCGCGAGGATAACTCGACGAGGGCGAACCCGCCGGACATCAGGAAGGCACCCGTCACCGCGACGTAGCGCGCCCCGAACCGGTGCGACAGGACCATCGCCACCGGCGACAGCACCGCCATCACGATGGCGAACGGCAGGGTCCGCACACCGGCGGCGAGCGGGCCGTATCCCTTGACCGCCTGGAAGAACTGGGTAATCAGGAAGATGAACCCGAACAGGGCGAAGAACGCCACACTGATCATCCCGGCGGCAGTGGCGAAGTGCCGGTTGGCGAACAACCGCACGTCGAGGATGGGATGGGCGATCCGTAGTTGGGTCACCACGAACACGGTCAGGATCGCCAGAGCGGCAACGATTCCGAGGATCGTGCGGGTCTCGCCCCAACCGACGTGCGGTGCTTCGATCAAGGTGTACGTGAGCAACCCCAGACCCGCGACCGAGAGAGCCACCCCGACGGCGTCGAATCGAGGCACCGCCAGCGGTCGGGTACCGGGCACCACCGTGAGGATGACGGCGAGCGCGACCAGTCCGAACGGGACGTTGACCCAGAACACCGACGTCCACGAGAAGTGTTCGAGCAACCAGCCACCCAGCACGGGACCGATGGCGACGGCGATACCGGAGACCGCCGCCCAGATACCGACCGCCGTCGCGCGTTCCCTGGTGTCGACGAAGATCGTCGTGATGATGGCCAGCGTCGCCGGGAACACCAGTGCCGCAAAGAGTCCCAGACCACCTCGGGAAGCGATGAGCTGTCCGAGGTTCTGCGACGACGCCGCCAGGACCGACACCCCCATGAAGCCGATGACACCGGTGAGGAGCATCCGCCGGTGACCGAACCGGTCGCCCAGATAGCCGCCGGTCAGGAGGAGGCCGGCGAACACGAGCGTGTAAGCGTCGACGATCCATTGCAGGCCGGAGATCCCGGCGTCGAGGTCGCGGGCCAGCGTCGGCAGGGCGACGTTGACGATCGTGTTGTCGATCATGACCAGCAGTTCGGCAAAGCTGAGGGCGCCGAGCGCCCACCAGCGTGAGCCCATACGTCCAGTACGCATCGGCATTCTCCTGTTCCGTGAGCGAAGGTTCGGATATGGAACGCCGTACCACTGTTGTAGAACACCGTTCTATTCAAGAAGAACACCGTCCTAGTAGATTGTCAATATGTCCCCCGCGAAGCCGCGCACCCGAACCTCAGCCGCCGAGATCCGTTCATCACTGATCCGAGCCGGCCGCACGATCCTCGAGCGGGACGGCGAGGCGGGGCTGACCGTCCGGGCGGTGGCGGCCGAGGCGAAGGTCGCGCCGATGGGCGTCTACAACCACTTCGACGGCCGCGACGGGCTGCTCGATGCCCTGATCACCGACGGTTACGCCGAGCTGGGCCGTGCGGTGGCCGCCACCGACGACGATCCATCCACGCGTCTGCGGAGCTCGGGGCGCGGCTACCGTCGCTTCGCCACGTCGAGTCCGGTGGTCTACGGGCTGATGTTCTCGGCCCGGTACACACCAGAACTCGAGGTCGCGGCTCACGCCTTCGAGGTACTGGTCGACGTCATCCGCTACGGTCAGGTCGCGGGGGTGGTCGCGGCGGGCGACCCGACGACGCTCGCGATGCAGACGTGGTCGGCGGTGCACGGGGCGGTCAGCCTGGAACTCATGGGCGCACTGCCACCGGACGTCGAAGCCGACACGAACTACGAGAACGTCCTGGACTTCATCGCGCGGGGCCTGCGGGCACAGCCCGACGCGTGATCCCCTGTCCGACCGATCCCCTACCGACTACGGCAAGACGATCGGCGGTAGTCCGGGGATCGGGTTCGGGATCGTCACGCCGCGCTGCGGCCGCGGTGCGCGGGACCTGGGCCGTGGTGAGGGTGCCGGCTCGTTGGTCGTCACGGGCGGTGGCGGCGGCGTGTACCGCTGCGCCGGTTGACGCGCCTCCGCAAAGATCGCGGGGTCGGCGTACTCCTGGGTGGTCGGGGCCGTCGTCGTCGGCGTGGTCGGACCGGAAACCGGTGCCGGCGAGGACTCGTTGCTCCCCGCGGCCACGGCGACCGCGACTCCGATGACGGCGAGTGCGCAGACCAGAGCCACGCCTGCCAACAACCGCGTCGCCGGAATCTTGCGCCGAGGACCAGACGGCATCGGTTCGGTCTGATGGACGGTCGGATATGGCTCCGGTGCAGGGATGTTCGCGTGCGGCGGCATGACCGGGCCCAACACGTGCTCGTCGGCAGGCTCGGGTTCCTGAACCGGAGTGGGCCCGGAATGCGCCACCAGGGCACCGAAAGCCGTTGCGGGAACCGGGTCCGCCGGTTGCGTGAACGGCGACCGGTACTTCTGGTCAACACCAATGATCGGGAAATCGCCTGAGCGGCCGGGGCTTCCGGCTCGCCGGTCGAAGGGCAGCGACAGTTTCTCGGTGGGGGCGTCATCAGGCGCGATCCCGGTCACGACTCGATCGTCGTCCCCTGGTTCCGGCTCGGCCGGGTACGGACCGTCGGCCGTCGCGGTGGCCTCGGCGGAGTCAGTGCTGCCGCTGTCGTCCGCGGCGGCACGGTTCGCAGCGGCATGGTTCGCGGCGGGATGGTTCACTTCATCGCCGGTGAGGGAGACGCGCTCATCGCATTCGGCGACATCGGCACCGGCATCATCGGCATCTGTGTCGCTGACGTCGGGTTCGGAGGCGTCGGGTTCGGTGACGTCGGGTTCGGAGGCGTCGGGTTCGGAGGCGTCGGGCTGCGCAGTGGCGGCTTCGGCCGGGGCGTCGGCCGCCAGCCCCCCGACGGGCGTCGACGGGTCAACGGCGACCGCGTCGCTGGGATCGTCAGCAGCCACTTCTGGCTCGGACTCCCGTCGGGCGCCGTCGAGCGGCCCGGTTGGTTCTGCGGCGCTCAACGGACCGGGAGCGGCGTCGACGATCGGTACCGGTACGGCTTTCGCGATCCCGTCGCGGAGGCCGGGCCACACGCCGAGGCCGTCGGTGATGACGACGGCATGGGCCTGCGCTCCGGCCACCGCTGCGCGAGCCAACTCTTCACCGCGCGCGATGAGCGCACCACCGGCCTCCTCGACATCTCGCCGGGCCATCCGGAACAACCGAATGTGACGGCGTCCCATCAGAAAGGTGCCATCGGAATCCTGCAGTCGTTCACGTCCGCGCGAGATGAGCTCGAAGAGCTCGTCCTGCCACTCGGGCGTCGTCGGCGATTCGACCCGTCCGATCCGGGTCAGGTGGTCGGCGATGGCACGATCGAGCGCTCCGAGCGAGAGCGCGGCGTCGGCATACGTGTCGGCGACCGTGCCGCGGGAGGTGTCGAATCGTCCGACCGACACGCACCCGTTCCCGTCGAGCCCCATGAGGACCACTTGAGGGTCGCCGTCCAGACCGCGCAGACGGAGCTTGGACCGCACGTCGTCGAGCACCGCGGGTTCCACCGGGCGCTCTGCTGCCGCAGAGGCCGGTCCCACAGCCGCATCGAACACCGTGTCGGTCATCTGATAATTCCTGCACTTGTGTGCACCTCGCCCAGCACGCCCCCACGGCGAGAAGGTGCCCCCTGATCAAATCGCGGGGTTCAACCTAACACGTGTATGGAGGGAACCGCTTTCGACGACGAGCCGTTCACCTGCGTGAACGAACTGGTTGTCTCGGTTTTTCGGGCTGGCACCGGTCCGCCGAGCGCGCGGTAATCCCATCCGGCCGACCGCCAGGCCTGGGAGTCGAGGCAGCGTCGGGCGTCGACGATTCGCTTGTGTCGCACCACCGGCGCCAGCTCGTCCGGCGACATGTGCACGAACTCCGCCCATTCGGTTGCGACGACGACAACATCCGCACGATCGCAGGCCGCGCGTGCCGAGGCGGCATAGCTCAGCATCGGTTGCACTCGGCGCGAGTTGTCCATCGCCTGAGGGTCGAACACGGTGACCGATGCACCGTCGAGCGCCAGACGGCCGGCGACGGCGAGCGCAGGAGAGTCCCGGACGTCGTCGCTCTCCGGCTTGAAAGCCGTTCCGAGTACGGCGACGTTTCGACCCAGCACCTCTCCCCCGAGCGCTTCTGCCACCAATTCCGCGGCGGCGCTGCGTCGACGCATGTTGATGGCGTCGACCTCGCGCAGGAACCCCACCGCGCGAGGGGCACCCATCTCATCGGCTCGTGCTGTCAGTGCCCGGATGTCCTTGGGCAGGCAACCTCCGCCGAAACCCAACCCTGCGTTGAGGAAACGCCGCCCGATCCGGGCGTCGTGCCCCATCGCGTCGGCGAGCGTGCCGACGTCGGCGCCGGCGATCTCGCACAGTTCGCTCATCGCATTGATGAACGAGATCTTGGTGGCGAGAAACGCGTTGGCCGATACCTTGACGAGTTCAGCTGTGGCCCAGTCGGTCTCGATGAACGGGATTCCGGTTTCGAGGACCTCGCGGTAGATGTCCCGGACCACCTGACCGGCCAGGGATTCCGCCTGCGGGGCCTGCGGGTCGTCGACGAGTCGCCCGACGCCGAGGACCATCCGGTCGGGCGAGAGGGTGTCCTCGACGGCGAAGCCCTCGCGGAGGAACTCCGGGCTCCACGACAGCTCGACGTGAGCTCCCGGCGCGCAGAGCTGCGAGATCCGTTGTGACAGTTCCTCGCACGTGCCGACGGGGACGGTCGACTTGCCGATCAGAACGTGCGTACCCCGGAGCGTGGGCACGAGCGCATCGACGGCCGCGTGGACGTGGGACAGGTCGGCGCGGTGACCACGCACCTCTTGCGGGGTGCCGACGCCGATGAAATGGACCGAGGCGTGGTCGGCGGCGACGGAATGGTCGGTGGTGAAGCGCAACCGGCCGGCGTCGAGGTTACGGCGGAGGATGTCGGCGAGCCCGGGTTCGAAGAACGGGACGTCGCCGGCCTGCAGACGTTCGACCTTCTGTGGGTCGATGTCGATACCGACGACGTCGTGTCCGAGTTCGGCCATGCAGGCCGCATGCGTCGCGCCGAGATAGCCGCAACCGATCACCGTGAGCTTCATGGTTGCAACGATTACCCAGGTGGGCCTGCCGCCAACCAACCATGGCGTGGCGGGTGGTGATCGGGTGGGTGAACGTCAGTCGACCGCCGCCGGTTGAGTAGGCGAGGAGCCTGCGACGAGCCGAATCGAAGCCTGTCGCGCAGTCAGTCGTTCTTGATGAAATTCAGGTACGCCTTGGACGGGGTGGGGCCGCGTTGTCCCTGGTATTTCGAGCCGACCTTTTCGCTGCCGTAGGGGTGCTCGGCCGGGCTGCTGAGTCGGATGAGGCACAGCTGGCCGATCTTCATGCCTGGCCACAGTGTGATCGGGAGGTTGGCGACGTTGGAGAGTTCCAGGGTGATGTGGCCGGAGAAGCCGGGGTCGATGAAGCCGGCGGTCGAGTGGGTGAGGAGGCCGAGGCGACCGAGCGACGACTTTCCTTCGAGGCGTCCGGCGAGGTCGTGGGGCAGGGTGCAGACCTCGAGGGTGGAGCCCAGCACGAACTCACCCGGGTGCAGCACGAACGGCTCGCCCTCTGTCGGTTCGACGAGGGTGGTGAGTTCGTCTTGACGTTGGGCCGGGTCGATGTGGGTGTACCGGGTGTTGTTGAACACGCGGAACAGACTGTCGAGCCGGACGTCGACGCTGGAGGGCTGGACGAGCGCAGGGTCGAATGGATCGATGGCGAGGCGCCCGTCAGCGATCTCGGAGCGGATGTCGCGGTCGGAAAGCAGCACGTGTCGAGGTTATCGAATGGTCAGGGTGGATCTGCGGCGGTATCCGACGGCCCCGCCTTCTCTGCCTCGACCCGCGTGCCGAACCGGCGTCGGCAGGCGTCGGCCCGCATCCGGCTGAGTACCTCGTCGGTGCGGTGAGCGCGGTTCACCCGTGGCGTCTGATCCGGATGTGATCGCGGCGGGTGCCAGACGACGCGACCTGCGTCGAGCCCGTCTGCCACGATGGTGGTCGCCCACTGGTCCTCGCGTGTGCCGACCGCCCGGTTGTGCGCACCGCATGTGGTGGTCAGGTTGTCGATGTCGGTGGTGCCGTTCTGGGCCGCCCACTCGATGACGTGATGGAGTTCGCAATCGAAAGACGAACGAGTGCAGCGTGGGCAGGTGCAGCCGCCGTCGCGGCCCACCGCGGCGATCCGCTGCGCTCGGGATGCCAGGCGTTTCGAGCGTCCGAGGTAGAGGACCTCGGCGGTGTTGTCTCGAAAGACCTCCAGGTGCTGCTGCGCTTCGGCGGCGAGTTCGACGGCGTCCTTGATCGGGAGCAGTGCGCCTGTCGCGGTGCGCGCGGGAGCTCCGGCACGCTCGCGGAGCGCTGACTCGGTGATCGTGACGATGACGTGCGGTGGCAGTCCGTGGTGAGAACCGCCGAGGGCACCGCCGTCGAGGACGCAGCGCAGCAGTGCGCTGAATGCGTCGTGGTTGCGTTTCTCGGTCGAGCGGTCGTCACGCTCGGCGGCTGCCGCGAGGGCTTCGGGGTCGGCCTTCGCCGGGTCTCCGATGGGTGACGACGGATCGTCGGGGTTGTTCATGCCCGGCGCTGCCCACACCGCCAGCACGACGTCGAGCATCGCCCGCGTCTTGGGGTCGAGCGTCGCCGTCAGTTTGGACATCAACTGGGCGTCCTGCGGCCCGAGCCGCATGCCCCTCATGCGTGCGCGGTCGCGGTCGTCGGTGAGAGTTCCGTCGGGGTCGAGGTGGGCGAGGATGCGTGCGCCGAGTTCGCGGAGCGAGGCCGGGTCGTACTCGCGGGCGTAATGGGCGAGCGTCGCCTCCGCGGCTTCGCGGTCTGCAGCGTCGACGCCGGCCGGGATCTTCCGCATCACCTCGACGATGACGTCGACATTTCTACCCGAGATACCGCCGTCGGCAACGCCTTTCGCGGTTTCCGGGAACCTCGGTTCGAGGGCTTCGCCCTGCATGTCGGGGAACTTGCCGATCGCCCACACACGGTTGAGGAGCCGGTTGGCCTCACCCCTGCGGTTGAGCACGCTGGTGACGAAGTTGGTCACCGTCTGGCAGCCGGCCTTGCGGTATGCGGAGCGCTCGTCGATGGCAACCATGTGGTCTGCGAAGAGTGACAGCATGCGACGCTCGGCGCGCTCATGCTCGATCGCGACCTCGAGCAGGTCGGTATCGGAGCAGGCTGTGGACGCCGTCTCGCTGATCTCGTCCAGCAGTGCGTGCAGACGCTCGTACTGGTCGAGAAGAAGTGGTTGTGGTGCAGATGGCTCGCCGAAAGCCATGATCAAACCCCCGTCATCATGGCTAACTCGAAACTATGTTCGAGTCTACGTGTGTCCCCGCAGGTGCGCAACCGTTCTGCGAAGAATTTTCGCGCCGCTCGCGGAGACCCCGACCCCGGTTTGCTAGGCTTTCGGTCGCGAGCCCAGCGCTCGCACGCCGATGTAGTTCAATGGCAGAACATCAGCTTCCCAAGCTGAATACGCGGGTTCGATTCCCGTCATCGGCTCCACAAGTACCGGTGCGCCTTCAGAAGGCGCCGCGCGTATCGCGAGCGACCAATTTGGCGCGCATGGCATTTCAGGCCTCCTTCGGTGTCCGACGTCATCCTGCATGCAGACTCGACTCTTCTCCGTCCGACTCGGCAGCCCCGGCGGACCAAAGCCGGTCCGCCGGCGACGATTCCCCTGGTAGACCCTGGACGTCCCTGCGAATCGATCTCTACCCGTTGCGGAGATGTATACAACCGGCTTGCGTGTTCAACGTGAGAGTGTTGCGTGTCCCACGGCCGTAACATGACGAAACACCCTCACGGACCCGTAATCAGGTTCTCCATCAGGGACTTAGCGTTCACCCCGCTCAACGTCGAGCGCAGGAGACCGTCGCACAACCAGCCCTCGGTGTACACAATCATCTCAATATCTAGGAAGAAGGCCACCGGATGGATTCAGTGTCCGTTCCTGGGCACGATGACTTTCACCGCCACCTACGTCTCCGCCCTGACCGTGATCGGTTTGGTCGGCTCGGCGAATGGCATGGGACTCGCGCTGGTTCCGTACACGTTCGTCGGCCTCGGTTGCGGATTGCTGTTCCTCGTACTCTTGTCCAGTCGGGTCCACCGGGCCGGCCGCACGTCAGAGAGCGTCCCCGAACTTCTCGGAAAGCGATACGGGGACAAGATTGTTCGTGTCACGTCGGCCGGAACCATCGTCATCGCCTATTTCGTGTACCTGATCGCCCAGCTCTTCGCGGTCGGCATCCTGCTCTCCACGACGATCGGTTTCAAGGTCTGGGCCGTGATCCTGGTGGTCGGCACCATCTTCGTGCTCTACACCCTCACCGGCGGTATGCAGGCCGTCGCCCGAACCGATGCCTACCAGCTCGTGGTGCTGGTCGCGGCGGTGCTGCTCACGCTCGTCCTCGTCGTCACCAAGGTCGGCAGCGACGGTTTGAGCTGGAGCGACGGCCCCGGCCTGTCGCAGTTCCTCGGCGGTCCGGTACCGAGCGCGATGCTCGCCTTCGGCTGGGGCCTCTCGTGGGGGCTCGGCGTCGCCTGCATGCCGAATTACCTGCAGCGCATCCTGTCCTGCCCGGACGTCCGGACCACGCGACTGGTTCTCGGCTGGGGCTCGGCCATCTCCTTCTGGCTGGTGAACGCGCCCATCCTGGTCATCGGCATCGGTATCGCGATCATCGACCCGACCATGACCGGCGACTCGGCACTACCGTCGTTCCTGCTCACGCACGGCGGCACGATCATCGCGGCTCTCGCCCTGACCGGCCTGATCTCCGCGGTGATGTCGACGACCGACTCGCTGCTCCACGTCATGGGCGTGTACTTCGGACGCGACATCCTCTGCACTCTGCGGAAGATCGATGATGACGCAACAGCATTGAAGCTCACCCGGATCTCCACCGGTGCGATCGGCGCGCTGGCCGTCGCCACGGCCACCTACATGTCGTTCAGTCCGCTGCCGCTGATCCTCACGTTCGCGTCCTACGCCGTTTCGCTACTCGCCGCCGGCCTGTTCGTCCCGCTCTTCATCGGCCTGCTCTGGCCGGGGGCGTCGAAGACCGGTGCCGTGGCGTCAATGGTTGTCGGCGTCATCGTGCTGATCGTGTTCGAGGTCCTGCGCAAACAGGGCGTCATCGAGCTTCACGGCATCGTTCCCACGTTGGTGTGCGCGATCATCGCGATGATCGTCGGATCGTGGTGGGACGGCCGCCGGGCCGTGTCGACGACACCGCAGTCCGATGAGGTGGAACAACCGGTCGCCGTTCCGACGGTGTGATCGACCCGCGGCCGGGCTGTCGTCTCGCAGAGAATGCGTCACGGCAGCCCGGCTGTGTCATGTGCCCACCCCGCCGTCCACAAACGTGAGATGCCGAGCGGAACATCATCAGCCGGCAACTCTCCCGGGACGGTTCGACGATCCGGGAGGAGGCCGTCGCCGACTGCGCGATGACCGATCGGATCGGCCCCACGCATCACCTGCAATGGTGGCGCAGGCTGGTCGACGTCCTCCGACGCGGACCCGTTCGGCGAACACGCTGCGTCACCCCTGTTGATCCCTGGGTCACACAAATCCCGGCCCGGGGAATGCGCCCACCGCGACCACCGTTGCGCGAAGAGTCAACGACATCGTCGGAAGAGGTACAGCATGAAGATCGGGATCATCGGAGCAGGATTCATCGGCGGAACGCTGACTCGCCGGCTGACCGAACTGGGACATGAGGTCCGCGTGTCGAATTCGCGTGCGCCCGAGACGCTTTCGGAGCTGGCGGAGGAAACCGGCGCTACAGCCGTGTGGGCAAAGGACGCAGCCGAGGACGCCGATCTCGTCATCGTGTCCATTCCGCAGAAGAACACCCCTGACCTGGCCCCGGGCATCCTCGACTCCCGCAAACCGGGCGCTCCGGTCATTGAGACCAACAACTACTACCCGCAGCAACGCGACGGGAAGATCGAGGCCATCGAGAACGGCACCCCCGAGAGCGTGTGGGTGTCCGAGCAGCTCGGGGTGCCCGTATACAAGGTGTTCAACGGGATCTACTGGAAGCACCTGCTCAAGAAGGGTCTCCCGGACGGCGCCGAGGGTCGGATCGCACTGCCGATCGCCGGCGACGACCCGGACGGCAAGACGATCGTGTTCGCCATCGTCGACGAGCTTGGTTTCGACCCGGTCGACGCCGGGCCGCTCGCCGAGTCGTGGCGTCAGCAGCCGGGAACACCCGTCTACGGCAAGGATTTCGGCGTCGACGACACGCTCGCCGCACTCGAGGAGGCGTCGCCGGAACGCACCCCGGAGTGGCGCGCAGCCTGACCGCTGCCCCCGGCCTGACATCCAGAGTTCCGTGTGATCTCGTGTCCGCTTTCCGGACGCACGATCACACGGAACTCGTCGGCGTTTCAGCGAGAAGATCGTCGACGATGGCGCGCGCGGTGGCCAGCGCCGTCTCGTCCCCGATACGCGCGCCGGTGTTGGCGGCCGCAACCACGGCGTCCAGCTGGAACGCGAGACTGTGCGCATCGCGCCCGGCCAGGTGCCCGTCCTCCTGAGCGCGGCGGATCTCCCTCTCCAGCAAGGTGAACCAGTCCCGACGGTCGGCGTCTATGGCGTCGCGAACAGGGCCGGTGCGGCTGTCGAACTCCACCGTCGTGGCCACCCGGAAACACCCGCCGGGCATCACCGGTTCGCCGATGTAGTCGAACCAGCGGTCGACGAGCGCCCGCAACCGAGGCATCCCCGCCGGCTCCGAACGCGCCGGCGTCACGACATGCTCGATGAACACCTCACGCGCTGCCTGTACCGCGGCCAGCTGCAGGTTCTCCTTGCTGCCGAAGAGCGTCGCCACGCCGCTCTTGCTGACCCCGAGATCGGTGGCCAGTTTGCCGAGACTCAGCCCCGTCAAGCCTTCCGCCGACGCCACGTCGGCCGCGTGACGAGCGATCGTCGCGCGCGCCCGGGCACCCTTGATCAGCCGCTGGTCGGATATCTGCCTCGCATCAACCACCCCCTCATCTTGGCACCCAGGCCTTGCTATGTCGAACGAACGGTCGTACGGTAATTAATACGTACGACCGTACGTTCTTTTTGGAGGTAGCGATGACCATCGAACAGATGCCGTCCGAGGCGGGGACACTGACCGAGGCGAACGACCCGATGCTGCTCAGCGAGGCCGCAGCTCGCGAACTGCTCAGAGGTGCACCGTGGCAGCGGTTCGCCGTCCTCGGCGACTCGGTCGCCGCCGGCACCGGCGATCCGTGGCCCGGTTACGCCGACGTTCCATGGGCGGACCGGCTCGCGGCAACGATGACTGCCGTGCGTCCCGACCTCGTCTACCTCAACACCGGCGTCTACGGCGCGACGATCGATCAGGTTCGCCGCGAACAACTCTCGACGATCCTCGACTTCCAACCCGACCTCGTCCACGTCTCCTGCGGCGGGAACGACCTGTTCTACGGTTCGGATCTGACAGACATCGAACGGGATCTCGACTCCCTGTGCGCCGTCCTCGCTGGCAGTGGTGCGCAACTGTCCCTGTTCACGCTCGCCAACGCGTTCACCGACCGGCTACGCCGGTTTCAGCCGAGCTTCGCGGCTTACGCCGACATCGTCCGACGCGTCGCCGCCAACCATGATGCGATCCTCACCGAGTTCTGGGACCACCCCGCGCGCCTACGCACGAACTGGCTGAGCGCCGACCATATCCACCTCACGAAAGCTGGCCACGCAGTGGTCACGACCGAGGTCACCCGGTCACTGGGCCGAGCGATCCACGGTGCGTGAAATGGCTCGCGCGTTGTCGAAAACGCTGTGATGCAACATCATCGACGCTTCGGGCGCACCCCGGGCTTCTTACGTCCGCTCTTCCCCGGGATCTTGCCCGCGGCCTCGTGCGCGGCACGCTTCGCGGCGGCCTTCTCCTTGGCCGACCGTTTCGGCGCAGGTTCGGACTGTCCCCTCGACGATGTCGCCTTGCGGCCGCGCACGATCCCGATGAACTCGTCGGCGAGTTCGGTCGTCGGGGCCGGCCACAGCAGGCCGACGGTGCCGGTCGGCGCGTCGGTGACCGGGCGGTAGACGAGATCCTTGCGGTGGTGCAACCGCGCCAGCGACTGGGGCACCAGAAGGACCCCTATGCCCGCGGCGACGAGTTCGATTGCGTCGCCGGTGGTTTCCGGACGGTGCTCGACGGCGGTGCCGGGACCTCGATACGCGGCGTCCTCGCTACGCTCGGTCGGTGCTACTCGGCCGGCAGGACCGATGCCGGCGACCGGCTCGTCGAGCGGCCACAGGAACTGCTCGTCGGCGAGATCTGCGAGGGTCAGCTCGTCCCCCGCGGTGAGCACGTGATCTCTGGGGACCACGACGACGGTGGTCTCCTCGTACAGTTCGATCGTGTGGTGCGGACCGGCCTCGCCGTGCCGCAGGGCGTCGGGCAGACGCGTGATCGCCATCTGCACATTTCCCTGAGCGACGGCGCCCGCGCACTCGGCGACCTCGAGGGCGACGAGTTCCAACGGGACGCCGGGTCGCCGCTCCGACCAGATGCGCACCCATTTGCCGGGGGTCACGCCGGGGACGTATCCCAATCGGAACGTCGAAGCCCCGGAATCGCCTGCCCGGTCGGGTGTGGTCACGACCAAAGGCTACCGCCCGATACCCTGGGGCAATGAGTTCGCAGTCGATGAAGCCGGCCACCGCCGCCAAGAAGCTGGACGTGTACCTGCCGGCGACCCCCGCGGAGTTCCGCGAGGGTTCCATCACGCGCGCCGAGCTCGCCGCCCTTCAGGCCGATCCGCCGGAGTGGCTGAAGACCCTCCGCGCCGAGGGACCGCACCCGAAGAACCTGGTCGCGGCCAAGCTCGGTGTCTCCAACTCGGCGCTGGTCCGCAACGGGATCACCGAGGCGCTGACCACCGCGCAGATCAACGACCTACTCGCCGAGATGCCCGAGTGGCTCGCCGCCGAGCGCGCCACGCAGGTGGAGGTCCGCCGCGAGGAACGACGCGTCAAGTCCCTCCACGAGGATCGTCGCCGGGACCGCGAGGAAGCCGAGAACCCCGAGGCCTGACCTGTCGGCCAGAGAAGCCCAGCCCCGCCCCAGCCCCGCTCAGGGAACCGACAGCACGCCGTTGCCATCCCGCGTTCCGCCGTCACAGACCGTCTCGGCCCTCGCAATGCCCACCGGCGCCCGGGGATTCACCGACGCAGTGGACGTAGACCTCTGGTGTGACCGTTTCGCGAACTTCACCGATCCATCTTCGTTATCCTCCCAGCGAACCCACCCAGGGTGAATCCCGCGTGAGGAGACCAGAGGTGCCGCGTCGAAACCACCACCGTCGGACGGCGATCGCAGTGGCTGCTGCAATCGGCCTCGTCGGACCCCTGTGCTTCTCCGGAGCCGGTCCCACACCCGCGGCCCCGACCCCGTCGGTCTCCGGCGCGGTGGCCGCCGACGGTCCCGCACGGGCATGGGATGTGCGCGCCTGGATCACCGGGACCGACTCGTCGACAGCACGCAGTGCGGGGGTCGCGCAGTCGGACCGATCCGGTCGCTTCACTCTCCGACCCACCGCACAGCCCGGCGCGGACGAGGCCTTCTACGTGACCGCCACCCCGGCGGGACAACCGAATTCGTTCACGACCCTTGCCACCATCTCACCGACCCTGCCCTCCCGCCTGACCGTGAACGAGCTGACCACCGTCGCAACGGGTTACGCCATGGCACAGTTCGTCGACGACACTCGCATCAGCGGACGGGCACCGGGAGTGCGCAATGCGGCGTCGATGGCCGGCAACCTCGCCGACCCGACCATTGGCCGGATCGGTTCCACCCTCGCCTCCGCACCGAATGGCGCACAGACGTCGACCCAGGCCGCCTTCCTCTCGCTGTCCAATGCGCTCGCCGCCTGCACGTCGTCGGCCGAGGGATGCGCCGCCCTCCGATCCGCGACGACGACCCCGCTGAGCGGCCGACCGTCGAACATGGTCGAGGCGATGGCCAACATGGCGAAGAGCCCGGAGCACAACCCTGCCGGGCTGTTCGGCGTCGCGCTGCGCAGACCCGCTCGACCCGGCGCGCTTCCGCTCCCTCCCGCCGCCTGGACACTGGCGCTCCGATTCGACGGCGGCGGTGGGCTACTCGCCGGCCCGGGCAACTTCGTCATCGGCGAGGGCGGCGACATCTGGGTCAACGCGAACTACGAGTACGACGCCGATCCGCGAACCCCGGTGTGCGGCAGCAAGTATCTCTTCCGCTTCGGGCCCGACGGCACACTCGTCGGCGGACGCCCCATCACCGGCGGCGGCCTCAGCGGCGCCGGTTACGGCATCACCCGGGACCACTCCGGCGACATCTGGGTCAGCAACTACGGCTTCGCCGCACCGGAACCGGGCTGCCCCGCCGACCGCCAGCCGCCGCACAACTCGATGTCGAAGTTCAGCGCACAGGGTGAAGTCCTCTCTCCGCCCGCCGGATTCACACAGGGATCGATCAGCTGGCCGCAGGGCATGACCACCGACCGCACCGGATCGGTGTGGACCACCAACTGCGCCACCAACTCGCTGACCGTCTTCCCCGACGGCGACCCGAGCCGGGCCCGCAACATCAAGGTCGACGTCAAGCAACCCTTCCATCTCGTCGACAACGGCCGAGCTCTCTTCGTCAGTGGCCTGCAGAGCAGTTCGATCGCGATGCTCGATCGATCCGGGCGACCGTTGCGCACCCCGATCACCGGACCCCACGTCGACAATCCGCTGGGCCTGGCCACCGATGCCCGCGGCAACGTGTGGATCGCGAACTCCGGGGTCATCACCCTGCCGTGCCCCGACCGTCCCACCGGCACGGGATCATTCGGTTCCGTGTCCGCTCTCGGCCCGACGGGCAAAACCCTCGTCGGGCCGCTGCGCGGTGGCGGCATCACGATCCCGTGGGGCATCACCACCGACGGCGATGGCAACGTCTGGGTCGGCAACTTCGCCGGCAAGCGCGTCTCGAAGTTCTGCGGCGCGAATGCCGCCACCTGCCCGCCCGGCAAGCGCACCGGCGACGCCATCTCCCCGGACGTGACCGGTTACTTCTTCGACGGGCTGGCGCGCAGCACCGGCATCATCGTCGACCCCGCGGGCAATGTCTGGACGACGAACAACTGGAAAGAGGTCCCGCTCCAGACCAACCCGGGCGGACTCCACATCGTCGCCCTGGTCGGTGCCGCGGCCCCGGTCCCGGTGCGCTGACCGGTCCGCAGCCGTCGGCCCACCACCTCACAGACATCGCGCCGGTGATCGCCACCGAGTCCGTGTGTCCGATTTGCGGAACTTTGTCACAGATTTCACTCTAATTCGCGTGACTAACGGAAGCGTGCAGGTCACGCTTGTCATCGCGCCGGAATCGGGGACCAGTGCAAAAGTGGTACTCAGTAACTAGTGTTAGTCACTAACACATGTGGCGCGACCGTCGCATGTCGCATCAACGGTCGGCGCCGGCGCCGGCCCTGCGCTCGAAAACCGAAAGGGTTCACACGCCATGGCGTCGCTTCTGTTCAGGCTGGGGAGTTTCTCCTTCCGGCACAAATGGGCCGTCATCGCGGCCTGGCTGGCCGCGATGATCGCGGTCGTCTCACTCGTCGGCGTTCTCCAGCCGAAGTTCGCCCAGGACTTCAGCCTTCCCGGAACCGACTCCGGCACAGCCACCGAGCAGGTGCAGGAGTACTTCCCGCAGGTCATGAAGGAGCAGGAGCGCGCCTCCACGAGTATCCTCGTCGCCGCGGACGACGGCCTGCAGAACCACACCGACCAGATCAACAAGCTGGCCGAGGATCTGCGCACACTGCCCGATGTCATCGCGCCGGAGGCCGTGGTGAACCCGGTCGTGGCCGCCGCCGTCGACCCGGCGATCGCCCCGTCGGTCCTCGGTGACAACGGTCGCGTCGGTCTCATCCAGGTCCGTCAGAACATCACGGTCATGGACCTGACGGCCGAGAACAAAGAAGAGCTCGTCAAGATCCTCGACGAGAATCGCGGCAACGGCCTACAGGTCGAGGCCACCGGCGCGCTGATGCAGGTCATGGATCAGGGCGGCGCCGCCGAGCTGATCGGCTTCGCCATCGCCTTCGTGGTCATGATCGTCGCCTTCGGCGCTCTGATCGCCGCGTTCATCCCGCTGGTCACCGCCATCGTCGGCGTCGCGATCACCATCATGCTGCTCACGCTCTCGGCAGAGCTGCTCTCGATCAACCAGTCCGCCACCGCCATCGTCACGATGCTCGGCATCGCGGTGTCCATCGACTACGCGCTCTTCATCGTGTCCCGGTACCGAGCCGAACTGAACCGAGGTGGTGATGCGGCCGATGCCGCCGGCCGCGCGGTCGGCACGGCGGGATCCGCGGTCGTGTTCGCCGGTCTCACGGTCATCATCGCGGTCGTCGCCCTCGTTGTCATCGGCATCCCGATCATCACCCAGATGGGTGCCGGCGCCGCCGTCGCGATCTTCATCGCCGTCTCCGCCGCACTCACGCTCATCCCTGCCCTCCTCGGCGCGTTCGGTCGTTTCGCCTTCCGCCCGAAGATCCCGTGGATCAAGCACGCCGAGCAGGCCGAGTCCGGCGACACCCTGGGAGTCCGCCTGGGCCGCACCGTGGTCAAGGCCCCGATCCCGTTCATCGTCATCGGCCTGCTCGCTCTCGCCGCGGCGGCCATCCCGGCCACCAAGATGGAGCTGGGTCTGTCGCTGTCGACCGAGGACGAGGCACCGGCACAGGCGTTGCTGAGCAAGGGATTCGGTGAGGGCATCAACGGCCCGCTGCTCGTCGTCCTGCACGACGACGACGCCCCGATCGCACCCGTCGCCAACGAGGCCGTCAAGCACATCGCCGGCCTGAAGGACGTCGTCAACCCCGAATCCCTCACCTGGATCGGCAACGAGGGCGGACAGAACGGCAGCACCGCGCTCATCACCGTGACACCGAAGAGCGCACCTTCGTCCGCGGCGACGCACACGCTGATGGACAACATCCGCGCGTACTCGCCGACCGTCGACAAGGAAGGCGCCGAGCTGCACGTCGGCGGACAGACCGCGATCATGTCGGACCTCTCGCAGAAGCTCGACGACGCGCTGATCCCCTACCTGATCGTGGTCGTCGGCCTCGCGTTCCTGATCATGATCGGCGTCTTCCGCTCGCTCTGGGTGCCGCTGGTCGGCACGGTCGGCTTCATCTTCTCGGTGCTCGCGACCTTCGGCATCACCGTCGCGATCTTCCAGGAGGGCTGGCTCGGGATCATCACGAACACCCAGCCGATCATCTCGTTCCTGCCGATCTTCCTGATCGGCGTGGTCTTCGGCCTCGCAATGGACTACCAGGTGTTCCTGGTGACCCGAATGCGCGAGGAGTACATCCACGGCATGACCGCCAAGGAGGCCATCGTCGCGGGTTACCGGCACGGCGCCCGCGTGGTGACCTCCGCGGCGATCATCATGATCAGCGTCTTCGCCGCGTTCATGCTGTCGCCGGAGACGACGGCCAAGATGATGGGCTTCGCCCTCGCCTCGGCAGTCCTGTTCGATGCCTTCGTGATCCGCATGCTGGTCGTCCCGGCCGTCATCGCCCTTCTCGGCGACCGCGCCTGGACCCTGCCGCGCTGGCTCGACAAGCTCGTCATCAACTTCGACATCGAGGGCGAAGCAGTCCGCCACCGCGGACTCCCGGACCCGGACGACAAGAAGACGCCGGTACCGGCGAGCTGACCGTGTCCACCGCACCACCCACCACCGACGCCCCGGGCAACCGCCCGGGGCGTCGGCCCGGGTTGCGCGAGCAACAGAAGATGCGCACCCGCAACGCCATCCGCGAGGCAGCCCTGCATCTCATCGCCGAACAGGGTTACGCGAAGACGACCGTCGAGCAGATCGCCGAGACCGCCGGCGTCTCCCACACGACCTTCTTCCGCTACTTCCCCACCAAGGAACAGGTGGTGGTCGGCGGAGAACATTTCGAGTCCGAGGCGCGCGCCATCGTCGAATCGATGCCACCCGGCCTCGGGCACTTCGACCTCATCCGGCGGCTGTTCACCGAACTCCACCGCCTCACCGTCGACGACCCGTGGGTCGGCAATCCGCTTCGGATGCAACTGATCCGGTCGGAACCCCTGCTGCAGAAGACCTTTCAGGCCGAGTCCGAGCGGATGATGACCGGGATGCGGCAACTCATAGCCGACTACCTCGGCCGCGACGCCGACGACTTCGCCCTCGGCGTGTTCCTCGACGCGGTGGCCGGGGTGACCTATCGGCTCGCGACCGAAGGCGACGACAACCCAGTGGACCTGCAGATCGAGACAACCCTGCGTGCGATCGACCTTCTCGAGCAGGGTCTTCCGCTCGACTGACCCCCGGCTGCAACCGGAATGCGCCCCGGAATGCGCCCCTGAAATGCGCCCCCGGTAAGCACCCTCCAGAGCGGCGCGGGCGACATAGTGTTGTCGGTCTGGCCATGGAGGGCGTATTTCGGGGGCGGTTCCGAGGGGCGCATTTTCGTGACGCCTTTCGATCCAGTTTCCGAAAGCTGCAGTGCACGGGCATAACCCAACCTACGATGAGCTGATCCGTGCAGGAGGGATCAGCATGCGCCTCACCCGACACCTCCAGATCCGGCTCTGGCCACGCGCTCTCGCGGTCTCCGCGCTGACGTTCGTCCTTGTCGCGACGTCGTTGATCGCGGCCTCGCCGCCGACGGCCCGGGGTTTCGCCGAGGACATCTGTTACACGCCAGGGGCACCACCCCACAACTGCGCACCGTTGCCGTTCGCCTGCCCGCCGAACAACGGCGACGATCCGTTGTGCGGTATCCGCGGCGCCATCCGTTACGGCTACACGCTGCAGCAACCGCTCGGCGGACGCAGTCTTGTGCACACGGATTCGACGTACATCATGGCGCGCAAGGTGGGCTTCTCGCTGCAGGACGCCTATTGGATCGCCGCCTACAGCGAGGCCACCGACCTCGGCACCTTCGCGCCCCGTGACATGCGCAGCAACAAGGTCCCGCACGCAGCCGCGTTGACCACCAGGGACATCAGCGGCCTCGTGCGCACTCACTTCAACACCGGCGGGTTCCTCTTTCACGTGCTGCCGACGATGCGTGATCCTCGATCGCCGGTACCGAACGGGTTGCGACCCAACGTGAACGATCCGCGGCACGAAGTGATGCTCACCCACATCCGGCGCTGGGCCATGGAAGGCCCCGGCAGCGACGCACCCCTGTGCACCGGCGGTTTCACCGACCGGACCGCACGCGGCGACTTTTCCACCGGAACAACGTGTTACGGCGGTCGGAACCCGGCCCAGATCACCGGCCAGTACAGCGTCGCCTATCCGGTCACCCTCCCCTTCCAGAACGTGACCGGCCGCCAGGTCATCACCGACGGGGTGACCTCGGAGCGATTCGACTCCTACGTCGGTGAGCAGTCGGCCAACGCGCGTATCGGCATCTACATCCACGCACTCGGCGACCGGATCTCGCACCATACGTGCACCGACCGGGCCTCGATGACCCCACCGACGCCGCGACACCGCGCCTTCGACATCGACCTGGTCGATCGCGCCTGCAATCAGGGACCGCACGCGGTGCGCCACGAATACGAGACCGGCGTGGACTTCCACGATCTCGCTGCGGAGGACCGCACCACCGAGGCAGCCCTCTCGATGGTCTACGACGAGCTGGTGAACTTCGCCCGTGAGCGCGGGGTGCTGGACCCGGCAGCCACGAGCCCGGCAGCGAAGACCACGGTGGTCACCAACGGCCTGGTTCCCGCGCTCGAGCGGCGCAATCCCGAGGCCCGGATCCGCGCGGTGACCGCGGTCGGTTGCGGTCTCGGCGTGCCGGCGTTCCCGGGTAGCCCGTCCTGCTGATCCCGGCGGCCCCGGCGAGTCGCACTAGTCAGCCGAAGCGGCCTCGGACTCGTCCTCGACGTGCAGCAAGGCCTTGACGCGAACATCTCGCGTCCGCTGCAGGTGACGTGTGATCAGGTCGCGCGCCGCGGCGACATCGCGTGCCCGCATCGCGTCGATGATCTGGAGATGCTCGTCGTGGCTGTGGGACAGGTTTCCGGTCTCGGCCAGTGACTGGGTCTCGTAGGTTGCGAGCTGAGAGGTCAAGCGCTCCAACACCTCACAGATGGTGTCATTGCGTGAGGCGGCGGCGAGGACGCGATGCCAACGCCGGTGCAGCTGCCGTGCACGGTCGTGGTCGGCTTCGGCGACGGCATTCTCGTGAACGAGCGTCAGCCTCGCGAAGTCGAGCTCGGTCGCGTGCCGGATCGCCGATTCCACGGCCTCGGCCTCGAGGGCGATACGCACCTGGTAGATGTCGTAGATCTCCTCGGGCGTACGAACCCTGACCACCGCGCCGCGCGGGCCGCGTTCGACGAGACCTTCCGCCTCGAGCCGCAACAGGGCGTCACGCACCGGCGCGCGGGAAACACCGTGCCGGTTGCTGAGCGCGACTTCTTGCAGTGCGCCACCCGGGGGCGGGTTGCCGGCGAGGATCTCCTGCCGGATCACCTGATACAGAGCACCACGCCCACCCGTCGCATCGGCGTTCGATTCGCCGGCGGCCGAACCCGGCGCCGGCTCGAGAACTTCTCGTGGCACATGCCCTCCTATGGCGATGGTCGTGGCAATGGTGTCATCTGCGACATCTCACCGTCGGGGCGGTCTGTCGACCTCGTCGTTCACTGCTTCTACCGGATGCACCTCGGCTTCACGAAGTTCCCGGCCGACAAAAGCTCACGCTGCGCGGAAGTCTTGTCGCAGGCGATGGTAACGCCGTATGAGTACGTCTGTCGACATCCGTAGACATATGTTGACGGGCGCTTACCAGCCATTTCCCACGCCCGCCCGCGCCGAACCGCCCAAGGTCAGAGGAGACAGCCACGTGAACACGCCGCGTGAGCATCGCACACCCGAGAACTCCCTGATTCTCATCACCACCGCGATGGGCGTCGGGATGCACCTCGGTGCCTGGCGGTACCGGACGGGCGAGGCCTCGGACTATCTCGACCTCGAGTTCTACAAACACGTCGCCCGATCGGCGGAGCGCGGCGTCCTGCACGGACTGTTCCTCGCCGACACGCTCGCGTTGTCGGAGGAGAATCTCGAACGGCCCAACCTCGGCGCCCTCGACCCCATCGTGGTCCTCGCCGCACTGGCATCGGTCACCGACCGCCTCGGACTGGTGGCGACGTCGTCGACGACGTTCAACGAGCCGTTCAATCTTGCCCGCAGGTTCTCCGCGCTCGACCACCTCAGCGGTGGCCGGGCCGGTTTCAACGTCGTCACGACCTTCGTGCCCGACGTCGCCGCGAACTTCGGCGCGAGCGACCTGCCCCAGCACGACAACAGGTACGCCCGGGCCGAGGAGGCTATGGACGTCATCACCGCCCTCTGGCACAGCTGGGGTCAGGATGCACTGATCGGCGACAAGACCTCCGGGGTGTTCGCCGATCGCGAGCAGGTTCGGCCCATCAACCATGCCGGACAGCACTTCTCGGTCCGCGGACCGCTCACCCTCCCCCGGACCCGTCAAGGCTGGCCGGTGGTGTTCCAGGCCGGGGCGTCCGAAACCGGACGGCAACTGGCCGCTCGCACCGCCGACGCCGTGTTCACCGTCCAGAACACCCGATCGGCGGCATCGGAGTTCCGCGCCGACATCCGTCGTCGAGCCGAGGGTTTCGGCCGCCATCCGGATTCGGTGAAGGTGCTGCCGGGTCTCGTTCCCGTCATCGGACGAACCCGGGAGGAGGCGCGCGCCCGCAAACTCGCCCTCGACGAGTTGAGCGCCGACGCCGAGCTCCGCAAGCTCGCTCTCCGGATCGGAGTGCCCGTCGACGCACTGGACCTCGACAAACCACTCCCGGTTGACCTCATCCGCGCGAACCCCTCGTTCAACGCCTCGCACGGATTCCGCGACGCCGTCGTCCGGCTGGCCGTCGAGGAGAACCTCACCGTCCGAGAGGTGCTGTACCGCAACGGTGGTGGGCACGCTCAGGTCGTCGGGACACCTGACGACGTCGCCGACCTGATCATCGACTGGTACCGCAACGGGGCCGTCGACGGTTTCAACCTCATGATCGACGTCCTGCCCGACGGCCTCGACGACTTCGTCGATCTCGTGGTCCCCCGCCTCCAGGATCGCGGTGTCTTCCGAACCTCGTACCAGGGCACCACGTTCCGCGACGACCTCGGACTCTCCTCGGCCCTCCAGACCGTGTCCTGACACGGCGCCCCTCATCCCGAACACCCCACCCCCGACCCCCGACCCCCGAAGGAGAACTCATGCTGCAGATTTCCCGTATCGATCTCGCCGAGGCGAGGTCGCTCATCGCCGCGGCCACCGAACGCTCGCAAGAGATCGGCGTGCCGATGTGCATCGCGGTCGTCGACGAAAGCGGATACCTCGTCGCGTTCGACCGCATGGACACCGCGAAGATCACCAGCGTCTCCATCGCGATCGACAAGGCCTTCACCGCGGCCGGCGCCCGCAACCACACGTCGTTCTACGGCAAGGTGTCCCAGCCGGACGGACCGGCGTGGGGCATCAACCAGACCAACGACGGCCACTTCAACGTCATCGCCGGCGGAATTCCGATCATCGTGGACGGCAATGTGATCGGCGGTATCGGGATCAGTGGCGGCAACTCCGCCCAGGACGACGACGTCGCGGCTCATGCGGTGAACCGCGCCGGCGTCGGCGAGCCGGTCGAGCTACCGGTGTCGGCCGGGGCACACTGATGGCGTCGAAGTCTCTTCCGGCCGGCATCATCGGCGCCGCGCTGACCCCTTTCACCGAAGACAACCGCGTCGATCGTGCGCGCCTCGATCCGTTGCTGGACTTCATGGTCGACCACTGTGACGCGGTGTCGCTCCTGGGTGCCGAGGTCTCCGAGTACCAGATCCTCGGCGAGGCCGACCGGGTCGCGACACTTCGGGCCGCCATCGACACCGTCGACGGACGTGTTCCGGTTCTGGCCGGCGCCTCCTCACCCGATGTCGCCGAGGTCCTTCGGCTCGCCGAGTCCGCGGCGGACGCCGGCGCCGACTTCATCCAGGTCCTCATGCCCCGGCACCCGGGTGGCAACCCGGCGCGGGTGGGCGATCTGGTCGCGTTCTTCGAACGGATCGCGGCGTCGTCGCCGCTTCCGATCGTGGCCTACCACAATCCATCTCAGGGGACCGACACCGATGCCGCGACCATGGTCGAACTCTCGCTGATCGACGGCGTGGTCGGGTTCAAGGAGAGCTCGCGCGACCTGACCAAGATCGGGCGGCTGTGCGCCGAGATCGACTCGGCCGGCCACGCCCGCTACTTCACCACGATGCAGCCGCTGCTCACGACTCTGCTGCTGGGCGGTTCAGGCGCGATGATGCCGCCGCCCGGCACCCTGATCGGCGCACAGGTCGTCGGTGCGCTCCGCGACGGCGATCACGAGCGGGCTGCTCAATGGCAGCGCCACTTCCGACTGTTCCCCAGCCGGTGGGCCAAGTACGGACTGACCACCACCATGAAAGCCGCGATGGGCGCCCTCGGTCACGACCTGGGCGGTCCCGCAGCACCTTTCGGCCCGATGCCCGAAGCGGACATCGAACTCCTCGCACGACAACTCGATTCGTTCGACCTCCCATCCCCACTTGTGGCGCCGGCGACCGACGGCGCCCTCGCGAAGGGCCTGTCCTCGTGACTCATACGCTCACACCCCCGAACACCGAAACCCCAGAGCAGCGCAACGGCGGGCGGCACGCTTTCGCCGGTGCGTACCTCGGCTGGATGTTCGACGGCTACGAGACATTCGCGACCGTGCTCGTGGCGTCGTTCGTCGTCAACGACCTCGTGGGCAAGGATGCCTCGCCGTACTACGTCGGTGCCATCCTCGCGATCACCCTGCTGTCGTGGGCGATCGGCGGTCTCGCATCCGGCGTGCTCGCCGACCGTTTCGGTCGGCGGAAGGTCATGATCGTCTCGAATCTCTGGTACGCGATCTGCGCGGGACTAACCGCACTGGCACCCAGCTACGGCGTCCTCCTGGTGCTCCGCTTCCTCACCGGCCTCGGCATGGGCGCCGAGTGGGGCGGCGGCAGCTCACTGGTCGCCGAGACCGCACCTCCCCGTCGCCGCGGCCTTCGACTCGCGTTCCTGCAGAGCGGCTTCGGCATCGGCTTCCTCATCGCGACCGGTGTCTGGCAGTTAGTGAACCAGGGCAACCCGGGTGACTGGCGCTGGATGTACGCGCTCGGCGTCGTACCCGCGCTCCTGGTCCTGTACATCCGCCGGCTCGCCTCCGACTCCCCGCTGTGGGTCAAGGTCGACCAGCAGCGTCGGGCGCTGACCGAGGCCGTGTCTTCTGGCAGCGTCAGCAGCGCGAAGGCCGCTGAGTTCCTCAAGCCGTCCATCAGCCAGGTGTTCTCCCACCCCGTCTACCGCCGTCGGGTCCTGATGCTCACCCTCGGCGCGCTTGCCTCGATGATCGGCTGGTGGGCCGTCTCCACGTGGATCCCCGCCTACGCCCGCAGCATCCTCGTCGGTACCACCGACGACGTCCCCAGTGCGGTCACCCTGGTCGTGCTCGCCTACAACGCGGCCGGCATCGTCGGTTACCTGGTCAACGGATGGCTGGCCGACCTGGTCGGTCGCAAGCCGGTGATCTTCACCTTCTTCGTCGCATCAGTCGCGTTGACCCCCTGCATGTTCCTGATCCCCGACAGCAAGGGCTCGCTGATCTTCTGGGCGGCGGTGAACGGCTTCTTCACCCTCGGCCAGATGACCTGGCTGGCGCTGTACCCGAGTGAACTGTTCCCCACCAACGTGCGCGCCACGGGTATGACCCTGGTGTTCAACCTGGCGCGCTTCCCGGCCGCCATCGGCGCGCTCATCAGCGCCTCGCTGATCACCACGTTCGGTTCGATCTCCGATGCTGCCATCGTGATCGGTTGCGCAGGTTACGGTCTCGGCGTGATCGTCGCCCTGTTCCTCGGGCCGGAGACCCGCGGAACCAACCTGCCGGCACCAGTGGACATCGCCGAGATCACCAGCACCGAGGAAGGAGCCCAGCGATGACGGACTCATCGGACACCACTGCGGCGCTGCATCAGCCGCCTTCACCACTGGAGGACCCGTCGAGTCCGCTGTCGCGGATCGCTCGGCAGCCGATGATGCTGGGGTTGTTTCTCCCCACGCAGACCGGGGCCTTCTCCCAGTCGACCTACCCACGCGACACCCGCTGGGATTTCGAGTACAACCGCGAACTCACGCTGAAAGCGGAAGCGCACGGCCTCGACTTCGCCTTCGGCCTTCAACAGTGGGTGAAGAAGGGCGGATTCGGCGGTGAGACGAACTATCGGGAGAACTTCCTGGACCCGTTCATCTCGACCATCGCACTCGCACCGCTGACGACGCGGCTGGTCACGATCTCGACGGTCCACGTGCTGTACGGGTCCCTGCATCCGCTGTACCTGGCCCGTTTCGCCGCCACCGCCGATCACATCGCACAGGGACGGTTCGGCCTCAACATCGTGACCGGTTACGACGCCCGCGAACCGCTCATGTTCGGCATGCAGCGCATCGAGCACGACGAACGATACGCCCGCGCGGACGAATTCGCCTCGATCATGGAAGACCTGTGGGCCGGTGAAGAGGACCTGACCTTCCACGGCCGGTGGTACGACCTCGAGAGCGCCTACGTGTCGCCGCGTCCGGTCCACGGGCGCCCGATCATGGTGTCGGCCAGCGCATCGGCGGCAGGTTTCGCCTACGCCGCCGACCATTCCGACATCGTCTTCACCTCGAGCCGGTCGGGGGCGCCGTATGCCGATGCGATGCGGTCGATCCCGACGATCACCAAGGAGATCGACGAGGCCTACGACCGGACCGGTAGGCAGCACAAGACGATCATCTTCCCGATGGTCATCTGCAAGGAGACCCGCGAAGAGGCCTACGCCTACCGCGATGCGATCACGGCCCGCGCCGACACCGCGTCGATCGTCAACTACGACGCGCGGCACCGCGCGGGCGACGCACAGGGATGGCCCGAACACGTGCCGTCCGACCGTGTTCTGGGCGGACACGTCCAGATCATCGGCAGTCCCACCGATGTGGCGGACCAGCTCGAGGGGTTGCACGAAGCCGGCATCGACGGTGCGCAGCTGGGCTTCTACGACTACGGTCCGGAACTCGACTTCTTCGCCGAAGCCGTGCTCCCGATCCTCGAGGCCCGCGGCCTGCGTATCCCCGACCCGATCGTCAGCAACCCCCGAGAGGCGGTGGCCGCGATGACCGCCGTCTCGTCCACCGAACCGGTGCTGGTCCGGGCCGAACACGATGGCCCGATCACGACAGTCACACTCTCCAACCCGGAACGTGCCAACGCTCTCACCTATGGTGCGATGCAGCAGTTCATCGAAGGGTTGCGGGCCGCTCACAGCAATCGGTCGCTGCTGCTGATCATCCGGGCCGAGGGTGACGACTTCACCGTCGGACGCGATCAGAAGGAGAAGGTCCCCGGTGTCACCAAAGCGCAGTCGCTGGGACTGATCCTCGAGGCCAACGCGTTGTTGCGCGGGTTCCCCGGCATCAGCGTCTCCGTGATCCGTGGCCGCGCCCTCGGGTTCGGCAGCGGGATCTCGGTGCAGTCCGATCTGTCCATCGCCGCCGACACGGCCACCCTCGGGTTCGACGAGGTGCGCCACGGCCTCGCCCCCTTGGTCGTCGCCGAATACCTGCCGCCGCTCATCGGACCTCGCGCCACCGCGGACCTCATCTACACGGGGCGGGACGTCTCGGCCTCGGAGGCACTCGCAATCGGTCTCGTCAGCCGCGTCGTGCCCGAGGCCGACCTGGAGGCCGAGGCCCGTGGTCTCTGTGACTCCCTGGTGGCCGGTGAACCCGGCGCGCTCCGGCTGATGAAGAGTTACTCAGCCCGCCTGCGGGCCGGGGGCATCGCCGATCCGCAGGCCGCGGCCGTCGCTGAGCTCGACACCTGGCTGTCGGCCGGGCGCCCCGCGTTCCCGGACGTCCCGGAGAATCCCGCCGCCCGATAGTGGAACCCGATAGTCGAGCCCGATAGTCGGACCGGGCGCCCCTCGCCGCTCATCAGAGTCGGGGAGGGGCGCCGCCGCGTCCCGGCCGTTCGTCCGGCGAAACAACATCTACGATCGTGAGGTGACCTCGGACAGCGTCGCCAGACCCCGCACGACCTCCGCACCCCGCCCGCGCCGGCGGACCCTCGTGCGGCTGTTCGCGCCCGTCATCGCGACCGCTGCCGCCGTCGCAGCAACCGCCGCACTGGTGGCCCCGACGCAGGCCGCCCCCGCGAAGCCCGCTCCGGCGCCGTTCCCGATCGGCGACCTCGCGCGGCTCTACCCGTCGGACATCTCCTCGTTCCCCGGCGGCATCTACCTGCAGCCCATCGAGACGTTCAGTGCACTACGCCGGGACCACCCCGAGATCATGGCGCAGAACCTCGACAAGGTCGTGGCCATCAACCAGGCCGCGGACGATGACCCCGCCCTGCAGCGACGCGCACTCACCGACGCCCACGACGATCCGCTCGTGACGATGTCCGACGCGTTCGGACAGAAACTCGGCCGCCACTTCCGCGACGCTCTGGCCGCCGGCCGACTGCCCAAGACGACGTCGATCTTCAGCGACTACCTGGCCCGCGGTGGTGGGATCGCCAACACGACGCTGGTCGAAAAGTACGTCTTCGATAACGACCGCCCATTCGTCGTCGCCCCCAAGCGAATCCGGAAGTACACCCGCGCCGGCGCGAACGAGTACGACGCACTCGGAATGAACCCGTCGTTCCCGTCCGGGCACGCGGGCATGTTCTTCTGGCGCGGAACCCTTCTCGCCCTGATGCTCCCCGAGTTCGCCCCGCAGTTCCTCACGCGCGCTTCCGAAGGCGGTTATCACCGCGTGGTGCTCGGCGTGCACTACCCGCTCGACGTGATCGGCGGAGCGATGGTCGGTCAGGCGGCGGCCGCCGACCGGTGGAACGACCCGGAGTTCAACCGGTTGCTCCGCGCTTCCGCCGCCGAGATCCGTCGTGAGCTCGAATGGCGTTGCGGCGCCCCGTTGTCCGCCTGCATCGACCAGGACACCCCGTATCTCACCGACGACGAGGCGAAGCGCATCTACACCGAGCGCCTCACCTACGGCTTCGACCGGGTCTCCTCACCGACGCATCGAATGGTGGTCCCGCAGCAGGCCGTCGACATGATCGCCCCCGCCTTCCCGTCGCTGTCCGACGCGCAGCGGCGCCAGATCCTCGTCGCGACAGCGCATCCCGCCGGCTACCCGCTCGACGATCAGCGCCCGGGCCGCGCCTCCTGGCAGCGACTCGACCTCGTCCGGGCTTACACAGCCCGGGTGGCCGTCGACGCCGACGGCCACCTCACCGTTGACTGACGACGCTTCCCTCTTTCCTTCAGTGAATCGTTTGTCCCACTGCGCGTTGCGAACTCACCTCGCGTACACCTCGTCGTACCGATCTGGATCAGAGTGTGTCCAGTTTTTCGTCCTCCTCGACGAGCCCGCGGCCGGCCTCGACACCCACGAGAGCCGCGACTTCGGTGCCGAACTGCGTCGCATCGCTGCCACCGGCATCGGCATCCTCCTCATCGACCATGACATGTCGCTGGTCCTCGACGTCTGCGACCGCCTCTATGTGCTCGACTTCGGGAAGGTCATCGCCAGTGGCACACCCGCGGCCATCCAGGACGATCCGGCGGTGATCTCCGCGTACCTGGGCAGCCCGGAGGTGGACCCGGATGCGGTCGCCGAACTCGACGCGTCCGGGACATTCATCGAATCAACAGATCTGGCAACCGAAACCGAACCGACCTCGTCCGAGGAGAACCGATGAGCACGCCGTCCGACGCCTCCTCGGCCACCCCCGTCCTCGAACTCGACGACATCACCGTCGGTTACGGCGGGGTGCCGGCCGTGCGCGGCCTGAGTGCCTCGGTCCGCGCCGGGGAGATCCTGGCCCTGCTCGGACCGAACGGCGCAGGCAAGACGACCACCCTGCTCGCCACCGTCGGCGCCCTTCCGCTGATGTCGGGCTCCGTGACCGCGCTCGGGGAGCCGATCGACCATCACATCGAACGCAACGCCCGCCGCGGCGTGACCCTGGTCCCCGACACCCGCGGCCTCTTCCACAAGCTGTCGGTCTCGGACAACCTGCGACTGGCCAAGCGCAAGAACGGAACCGACCTCGACACGGTCGTCGGGTACTTCCCGAAGCTCAAGACCATGCGCTCTCGTCATTGCGGCAATCTCTCCGGCGGTGAGCAGCAGATGCTCGCCCTGGCCAAGGCGCTGCTCGCGCGTCCGCGGGTTCTGCTCATCGACGAGATGAGTCTCGGTCTGTCTCCGGTCGCCGTGCAGGATCTGCTACCGCGGCTACGCTCGTTCGCGGACGAACACCAGATGGCGGTGGTCCTCGTCGAACAGCACATCGACCTCGCCCTCGGGATCGCGGACTCGGCGATCGTCCTCCATCACGGCCGGGTGGCCCTGTCGGCGAGTGCCGCCGAACTTCGCAGCCGACGGGACAAAGTGGAGGCCGCTTACTTCGGTCGGACCATAGAGGAACAGGCCTCCTGAGGCCGGACACGACGAACGCCACCACCGACGAATCCGGGGACGCCGTGGTCACCGCCGACGATCGATCTGCAGAGGGGACCGAACGGTCCTCCGGGGGACGCGCCGAGCACGAACGCCCGGCGCGCAGCACCCGGAATCGCCCGACCGACGAGCAACTTCTCGATGCGGCCTGCGAGGTGATCGCCGAGGTGGGCGCCGACCGCGCGACGATGACCGCGATCGCCGAGCGCGGTGCCACCACCCGGGTGACGCTCTACGCACACTTCGGGTCCCGCGATGATCTCGTCGCCCGCGTGATCAGCCGCGAGCTCGACACCTTCACCTCGTTCATGTTCCGCGTCTACGACGAGAGCGAGGAGATGCCGTACGGGGCGCGAGCGCGCTACTCGGTGCGATGCCTGTTCGACTACGCCCGAAATCATCCCGCGGGTCTGCGGGTCCTCATGGGACACCGTGAGGGCCACGGCAACCGGCGCCTGTACGCCGCTCTCGAGCCGAGGATCTCCGCACGGCTGCGGAAGAACTACGCCGAGCGCGGCACCCGGATCGCCGCCGGCGCGGACGCCCTCGCATCGTTGCTGCTCGGCATGAGCCTCGACGTCGCGCATCGTGCCCTCATCGCCGACGGCGCCGGCATCGACGCAGCCTGCGACCTCGCCATCACCGCCACCATGGCCGTGCTCCGCGACGTCCGGCCGGAACAGCTCCAGGCACTCGACGCGTCGCTCGGACAGCGCTGACACCCTGACCAGGACCTCTGCCCAGAGGCTCCGTCCGAGATGGTCCAAGACGATCCAAGACGGTCCAAGACCCGGACAAGTCGACCCCAAGTTCCCCACAAGCGGACCGGGCGATTCTTTCTCCTGTCACACGAACCCCCACGGTCGACCGCCCCGGCACCCCCGGACGACGACCGCCCAGGAGAGGAAACCGCATGTCCCGCCAGCAGAACACCCAGCCCGACACCGATCGCCTCGAGATCGCGCAGATGCACCACGCGCAGATCGGTCCCGTTCCCGGCCCCCGCCGGCCGCTGTGGCAGATCGGCCGACGTGCCACCGTCATCGTCGCCTGTCTGGGCTTCAGCGCCCTCGCGGCCTGCAGCTTCAGCATCGGCTCTCAGACCGTCGAGGAAGCCTCCGACATCGACGTCGGCGAGTGCCTGCAGATCGGCGAGGAGGCCGGCGAGGGCAAGGTGAAGGCCACCAAGGAGGACTGCGAGGGCACCGAGGGCCTCACCTTCTTCGCCGCCGACAAGGTGGCGTCCGACTCGGAATGCACCGCCGACTACACCTCGACCCTCACCTTCGCCGACGGCGACCAGAAGCTCTGCATGACACCGAATTTCGCGACCGACACCTGCTATCAGATCCCGATCAACGGCGGGAAGCTCGCGGACTACCGCGAGGTCGAATGTGGCGCCTCCCCGGTCGAGAACACGGTCATCGCCAAGACGGTCAGCCGCGGTGACGGGTCGATCAGCTGCCCGGATGATCAGACGAAGTGGACCTTCGCGCAGCCCGTCTCGATCGGTTACTGCCTGACCGAGGACGTCACCGCTGCAGGCGCATTCGGCGGTTGAGCGGGCGGCCCGTCGACCGGGGGCCGGCCCGACGATGCGGAGGCGGCGGCCGCGTCGACCAATCCGTGGGTGACCCGGTAGTCGTCGCGCATCCGGGCCATCTCGGCATCGCGCACGCGGTAGGCCATCTCGACCCGACGACGAGCGCGCCGTGCGCCGCCGACACGCTGCGCCGCTCCGGCGAGCGCGAGAACCGGGCCGATCCGGCCGAGGACGTGTTTGACCCTCCCGTCCGGGATGCCCAGGGCGTCGGCGTCATGGTCGCCGACGAACACCCGCTGCAATCCGTACATGAGGTTGGTGGCCAATCGATCTCGCAGGATACGCGGACCGGGCAGTACGTTGGCGAGCTCGGGGGCGAGGTAGTCCTCGGTGAGCGCGACCACGAAGTCGTGATCATCGTGCCCCGGCCCCGGTGACGTCAGGCGGTACAGCTCCTCGATACGGACGTGGTCGGCCTCGCACCGCGGATTGAGTTCGGGACTCATGCCCACGACATGGCCGACGTAACGCCAGAGGTGGTAGATGTCGTCGAGTTCGCGGTCGGTGAACCGGACTCCGAGGGTGTGCATCGCGTCGATCGCGATGTGTCCGAACTCGGCGACCGTGAAGGCCATGTACGGCTGCGGAATCGGCACACCCCAAGCATTTTCGTCCCAATCTCCGCGCTCCCACAGCATGCGCCGTACGTGCGCATGGATCATGCGGACCGGCACGGTGTAAGCGAAACCGTCTCCGTCGCGCCGCATCCCGCCCGGGGTGATCACCTGACTCAGCCACTCCCCGACCTCCACCGACCGCATCGCCGGCTGCGACACATAGCGTCCGGTGATCGCAAGGCGTTTGGCGGCGATCGTGTTTCCCGCACCGCGCACCAGTGAGGCCGCGCCCAGTACGATGCCGAGCGGTGCGGTGTTCACGATGAGCGCATCCGCGGCCCGGGCCATCCGATCGTGGTCGACCTAGTCCGGTTCGTCGTCGAGAAAGGCGAACAGGGCCCGCATCGACTCGGTGGACTCGTCGAGCGAGGAGATCCCGGCGGCGAGCGCCTGCCGGAGCACGGAGGTCGTCGAGCCGCCCGGATGTGAGTCGGCCGCCACCGCGTCGGCGAGCGGATCGGCGAGCCACATCTGGTCGAGCCAGACCCGTCCGGCCTTCCCGTATCGCTGCACGGCCAGATCGGGATTCACCAGATCAGTCGGTATCCGCTCCATGACTCAATGAGAACACGGGCGTGCTCACTTTCCCTACCGTTTCCCGCTCCCGCCGGGAGCGCCTCAGAGACTGCGCTGTTTCGCGTACTCCGCCATCGCCGCGCGCTCACCGTCGTGATCCGGGTAGAAGAAGAAGACGATGGCGGCGCCCACCAGCACGATCGCCGCGGCGGCGCCGTAGGCGCGGTTGTCCCCGTGCACGAAGGCGTCCCGGGCGGCTCCGATGATCTGATCGGCGTACTGGGGATAACGCTCGGCGAGTATCTCTGCGCTGGAGAAGGACTTGGTCAGCGCTGCCTCGGTCTGTTCGGTGACCTGATTCGCCTGCGGGGAGTTCGCGATCGTCTCCCGCAACTGGTGGGCGTAACCGGCCGTCAGGATCGCGCCGAGCGTCGACTGCAGGATGGCTCCGCCGAGGTCTCGTTGCAGGTCCGACATGCTCGACGCCATGCCCGCGCGCTGGACGGGCACCGACCCGGTGAGCGACTGCGACGCCGGGGTGCCGGCCAGGCCCACGCCGATGCCGACGAGGACGTACACGAGCCCGACGTGCCAGAAGTGCGCGTGCTCGTCCCAGGTGAGCATCGCGAACACCAGCCCGAGCACGATGAAGGCGTACCCGGACAGCAGGGTGAACCGAGATCCCATGCTGTGCACCAATGTGGCCGACCGCGGCGCGACGATGACCATCGCTCCGGCGGCGGGCAGGATCGTCGCACCCGCGGCGAGGGTCGAGTAACCGAGCACGTTCTGCATGTACTGCTGGCCGATGAACATCGCACCCATGAGCGTGCCGAAGACGATGAGTCCGCCGAGCGCCGCGACCCAGAAGGTTCGACGGGACGCGATGCGGAGATCGAAGAGCGGAACACGCACGCGGAGTTGGCGCCACACGAATCCGGCGCCGGCGACGACCGCGATCGCGGCGAGGATGTAGACCTGCAGTCGCTGATCGCTGTTGGGCGCGAAGTTGATCGCGAGGACCAGCGCCCCGACCATCACGATCGAGACGATGCCGCCGAGGTTGTCGACGACCGCCGCCTCGTCACCGGTGTCGTCGGGCACCAGCCACCAGGCCGCCGCCAGCGCGAGCACCGCCAACGGCAGGGTCACCAGGAACACCGAATGCCAGTCGAACACCTCGAGCAGACCACCCGACATCACCGGGCCGAGCGCGGAGATCGCGCCGCCGAACGCCGACCAGGCGGCGATCGCCCGGGTGCGCTTCGGCCCCGACCACAGCGCGGTGATCACCGCGAGGGTCGTCGGGAAGGCCAGACCGGCCGCGATTCCCCCGAGCAGTCGGGCACCGAACAGCACCTCGACGTTCGGCGCGAAGCCGGCCACCAGCGACGCCGGAATCGACAGCGCCATGCCGAACACGAGCATTCGCTTGCGGCCGTGGCGATCTCCGAGCGCACCGAAGTACAGCACCGACGCGGCGAGACCCAGCGAGTACCCGACCGCGATGAGGTTGAGTTGCGTCGAACTGGCGTCGAGATCCTTGCCGATGTCCGGCAGCGCGACGTTGGCCACCGCGAGATTGATGTTGGCCACGCCCGCAACGAGGATCAGGGCGACGAGGATGGCACGCGCGCGTGCCGGTGCCGTACCGGTGTCAACCTCGGGCGTCGTCGACGTCATCGGTGAATCGTACGTGCGGAATCACTGCCAGAGCAGGACTTCCGCACGTCAGCGGCACGGAATTGCCACGCCCCGGGGAGCCTCGACCCCCGGGACGCGATCGTCGTGCCGTCAGATGCAGATGTTGAAGGACAGTGAACCCAACGGGACACCGAAGCAGAGCGCCACGGAACCCATGACGGGTTGCGCCTCCACCGGCGCCGCTGCGGCCATGGGCGCACCGGCGAATGCGAGTGCGCCTGCCGCGGCGACAGTGGTGATCCCGACGGTCAGACGACGAGTGATCTTGGATGTGTACATAGCGAGCCCCCTCGAGCACGTTTCCCCCACACCGAACCCCGCTCACGTGACCCATCGCCGCAGGTGGTGCTAGGTTTCGAGTCTACGCCGCCAGGTCAAGAGATCGTGTCGCACATCTGGAGGACATCGAGCGGAACCGCCGTCGATGACCGGGCTCAGAGGCTGATCCGCAGGCCGTCCCATTCGTGGTCGTGCATGAAGCCCTCGGCGAGCCCGACCCGGTACTTCACACAGCTGCGGAGGATTCCCGCGTAGGCGAGCGGGAGCAGGACCGCCGGTTTCTGGTCGCCGGACCGGGTGATCACGTCCGACGCGCCGCGGAAGTCACGCGCGAACTGGCGGAACGACCGGCCGTTGCGGGAGGGCGCGCGCCACCCGTAGAGCATCATGCCGAGCCCGATCATCTTGTCGACACCGGGTGCGGGAGTGATGATCTCGGCATCGGGGTCCGAGGTACCGAGGAAGGCTCGATCCACGCCGTCCTCCGGGGAGAACATCATGATGCCGCTCGTCGCACGTGGATTGCACTCGATGCAGAACAGATCCTTGTCCGGTCCGTCCTCGATGAAATCGAAGCCGATCTGCCCGGTGAAGTTGACGCGCTTGACGATATCGGCGACCCACGCCCGGATACGAGGATGGTCGACGGACCGGAAGTTCAGGCATGAGCTGCCGTCGATCGCGTAGTCGACCGGATAGGTGGCGTGCGCGTAGATCCGGCCCTCGTGGCACACCGAGTAGGTGCAGTACTTGTCGCCCGAGACCCACTCCTGCGCGACCCACGGGTTCTGCTCGTCGTGCTCCAACCAGGTGAGCGGATCCCCCGGCTGCACCTTGTGCACCTTCTGCGAACCGCGCGAGTAACACCGCTTGAGCGCGAAGGGCTTGTCGAAGTCGAGCGAACCCGCGTCTTCGGGTCCGGCGACCCGCGCGAACTTGCGGGTGGGGATTCCGAGTTCGACGAGCAGTTCCTGGAATTCGTACTTGTGGTGCAGCCGGTTCTCGATGTCGAAATCGGAGAGGAAGAGCCGACACTTCGGCGGGAACAATTCGGCCAGCATCGCGATGATGTCGGTTTCCTCGTGCACCGGGATCACCATGTCGACGTCGTTCTCCTCGACGATCCGCGCGAGGGCTCGGCAGTATTCGAGCGGCTCGAACTTCGGCGGCGGAACACGATGGAATTCGCCCACCGAGTTGGAGAATCTGCTGATGGCGACGGGTATCGAGTCGACGGTCGTCACACGATGACCACCCGCGGCCATGAGTCGTGCGAGTTCCAGTGAGAGGAACGACCGACCGAAGGTGATCAGTACATGAGCTCGTCCGGCGCTGTCCACCCGTCAGAGTCTAGGGGGTACCCCGGACCCTGCCGCGCCGCGTCGGCTCCTACGCCTGTTGAATGGAATCGGACACTGCGGGAATATTCGGTACCGGCCTGTCGGTTCGTCCTGTTAGTTTCCGCACGACCGCACTCGGTGCCGGTCGAGCCTGTGGTGGCAGGCAGTCGGATCGGGCGACGGCCCGGATGACCTCGAGAACCGGGGTCGACGGACCGAGTTGGAGGAGGCATGCAACTGTTCGTGGTCGGCGTCATCGCGGCATGCCTTGCCGCAGTCGCCTACGGGATGTCGACGGTACTCCGTGCGCTCGGCGCGCGTCGTGTCGCCGCGACCGCCGCCGAACAGGGCAAGGGCATCACCACCGAGACCGGGGCACCCACCATCTCCTCGACGATGTCGACCTTCGTCGATCCCGCCTTCATCCTCGGCACCACGATGGTCGTCTTCGGTTTCGCGGGCGGCGCACTCGCCGCGCGTTTCCTCCCCCTCTTCCTGTCGCAGACGATCGTGTCCGCGAACCTCGTCGTCACCGCGCTCCTCGGCACGATCATCCTCAACATCGCCCTGCACACCCGCGAATGGGTCGCGATCTGGCTCGTCGTGATGTCGCTGTGTCTGCTCGGTGTCTCGTCGTCGCATCACACCGGCGGTGGTGAAGAGGTCGGTTTCCACTGGGGTCTGTTCCTGGCCACCGTCGCGCTGTGCGCTTTCGCGCTCGTGGCCGTCTACAACCTCGGCTCGACCGCAGGCGCCCTCGTCGGCGGTGCTGCCGCAGGCCTGCTGTTCGGCATCATCGCCATCGCGGTCCGGATCCTCGACGGCGTCGACCCGTTCGATCCGGTCGCCCTGCTGACCGACCCGGCGGCGTGGACCATCGCGGCGGCCGGCGCGGTCGGCTTCTACATCCAGACCGTCGCGCTACAGCTCGGCGCCGTCAACGGCGTGACCGCCGTGTTGGTGGTCGGCGAGACCGCCGGGCCGAGCCTGGTCGGCGTCGTGTTCCTCGAGGACACGGCCAAGCCGGGACTCGGCTGGCTTGCCATCCTCGGTTTCGTCGGCGCCGTCATCGGCGCCGTGCTGGTGGCCTGGTACGGCTCGGTCGACCCCGATCATCTCGGCGAAGCACCGCCGATGAAGGGCGGCTGGCGTCGCGGGCGCGAGGAACCGGAGGACTCCGAGTCCGAAGAGCTGGGTTCCGAGGAATTCGACCCCGCGGAACTCGACGCCGAGCAATTCGACCCCGAAGAGTTCGACCCGGATGCGTTCGAAGCGGAGGCCTTCGAAGCGGAGTTCCGCAGCGACCCGGACGATCCCGGCGCTCGCGCCGGCAAGCGCGGACCGCGTCCCGACGCCCCCGAGTCGGACGATCGATCCGTCGGCAGCCGGGACTCGCGGCACAACTGACCGCCGGCGTCCATCGCCGCGAAGTGGTTGACACCCGTTCCGCCGGTGGAGAAGGTGGGGTGATGACGACCACAGCGACAGAGTCGCTCTCCCGCCTCGCCTACGAGACCCTCGAGCCCTTCCACATACTCGCGTACTTCAACCCGGGACTCCGCTCCGCACAAGAGGACACCGGTCTCGACGGCCACGCCTTCTACGTCGGCGCACGTGGCGCTCCCCTCGGCCCCTGCGCCGCCCCGGTCGTCTCCGCCGCGTTCTACAACTTCAACCCCGACCTGGTCGCCAAGTCGTGGCGGGCCGCGGTCGAAGTCGGCCTCGACCGCGTCCACGAACGCCGCCACGCGATGCTCGACGACTCGCTGCGAGAGATCCTCGGCGACTCGGCCGACGACGCCCTCCTCGACGAACTCGCCTCCGAGTACACCCGTCTCGCCGCAGATCTACCGCTCAGCGGTCGTCCCCTCGCTGCGGCGTGGGCCTCGGCGCCCACCCCGGACACACCACGTCTGCGGTTGTGGCAGGCGATCGCCGTACTCCGGGAGTGGCGGGGCGACAACCACATCGCCGCCCTCGTCCTCCACGGACTCAACGGTTTCGATGCCGCGGTCTTCCACGAGGCGCAGCTGCCCGATCCCTCGGTGAAGCGCCGGGTGATGGGCAAGCGCGTCGTGCTGCTCACGCGCGGTTACGCCGAACAAGACTGGGAGGACAGCATCGACCGGCTGACGGAGGCGGGCCTGGCCGAACGAGCCGACGACGGCCACCGACTCACGGCGCAGGGCGCCGCGGTCTACGACGACATCGAGGCGACCACCGACGCCGCCGGAGAGTCGTTGTGGGCAGGCAACTCCGAGCTGCTCGAACGAACCCGCCCGATCGTCAAAGCCGTGCTCGATGCCGGCGTCCTGCCCGGAACGAGGAACAAGTGAACAACCACAGCGAAGACCTCCGCGAGATCGAGAACCTCAAGTACCGGTACCTGCGGGCCCTCGACACCAAGGACTGGACGACGTTCGCGTCGACACTGACCGAGGACGTGACCGGTAACTACGGTGCGAGCCTGTCTTTCGACAATCGCGACGAGCTCGTCGGATACATGGAGGCCAACGTCGGCCCCGCGGTCATCACCGAGCATCGCGTGAACCACCCCGAGATCGAGGTCGCCGGCGACACCGCCCGTGGCCGTTGGTATCTGCAGGACCGCGTGATCGTCGCCGAATTCTCGTTCATGCTGATCGGGGCGGCCTTCTACGAGGACACCTACCGGCGGACCGAAAACGGTTGGCGCATCAGCTCCACCGGTTACGACCGCACCTACGAGGCCACCGTCGGACTCGCCGATCTGCCGAGCTTCAAGCTCGAGGTCGGTCCCGCCGTGCACATCTGAGGACACCGTCATGTCCGGCCGCGTCTTCTCCGACCGAGTCGCGGCCGGACGTGCTCTGGGCTCCCGGGTCTCGGAGAGACTGCGGGCCCGGGAGGACACCCGCGGCGCCAGGCCGGTGGTCATCGGCCTGGCGCGCGGCGGGGTCCCCGTGGCCCGCGAGGTCGCCGACGCGACAGGCGGCGACCTCGATGCCCTGGTCGTGCGCAAGATCGGCGCACCGGGGCACGAGGAGTTCGCGATGGGCGCCCTGACCGCCGGGCATCTCGTGGTCAACGACGACGTGCCCCGCCGACTGGGTGTCTCGCGTGCCGAGTTCGACGCGGTCGCCGACCGGGAACGTCACATCCTGAACGATCGTGAGGAGCTCTACCGCGGCGGACGCGCCCCGGTCGAGGTCGAGGACCGCGTGGTGGTGCTGGTCGACGACGGTCTCGCCACCGGTTCGACGATGGCCGTGGCCGTCGACGCGATGGATGCGGCCGGTGCGGCACGGTTGATCGTGGCCGTGCCCACGGCTCCCTCGGATTCGGTGGGCCGGCTCATCGATCGGGGCGTCGACGAGGTCGTCGTACTGACCATGCCGGAGCCGTTCGAGGCGGTCGGACTCTCTTACGACGACTTCAGCCAGGTCGACGACGACGAGGTGATCGAGTGTTTGGATCGCGATCGCGGACGTTGAAGGTGGTGCACGAGAGCGCCACTGAGGATTTGCGTGTCACGCGTCCCGAGCGCTGGTCACGAATATCGCGGTCGTCAGGAGGATCACGGTGACCGCCGCGAAGTACGCCAACGAGCCGTACGCGTTCCAGTGAAAGGCGGTGTCGCCGCCGGACAAGAAGTTCCACCCGTTGAGGAACGGCAGGAACGGCGTGATGTTCTCCCCGATACGCGGGAGCACGGACAAGATGCGCTCGAACGCGAACATCCACCCCAGCACGATCGCCACCGCTCCCGCGGAATGCCGTACCAGAGCACCCACCGACAACCCGATCAACGCACACAGCGTCGCGAAAACCGGAGTGCCCCAGAGTTGCCGAACCGTGTCCGGGCCACCGAGCGCGATACCGTTACCCGTGAGCGCCTGTCCCAGAACAACCCCGAGCAGGCCCACGACCGCGGCCACCACAAGGGTGAGCCCGCCGAACACGACGGTCTTCGCCAGGAGCACGAGCGGCCGTCGGGGTACTGCGGCGAAAGTGGGTCGGATGGTGCCGAACCGGTACTCGGTGGTGACGCCGAGAACGGCCATGATCGCGAAGACCGCGACCCCGAACTGGTTGACGCCGACCAGGTAGTCGATGGTTCGGGTGTCGACCGACGCCGAGTCTGCGTAACCGCCGGACAACAGCCAACCGAGAAGTACCGCAACACCGATCCCGAACACGACCACCATCGCGAGACACCAGTACGGGGCCCGGGTGCTGGACAACTTGATCCGCTCGGCGTCGACCGCCGCGAGTGCCTGGCCGATCATCGCCGACTCCCTTCCGCGGTGCCCTGACCGCCCCGACCGCCCTGACCGCCGGGTCCGGATTCGACGGGCCGGAAGCCGTCACCCCCGTGATAGTCGACGGCGTGGGCGGTCATCGACATGAACACCTCCTCCAGCGAGGCCGATTCGGCGGCGAGCTCGTGCAGCGTCACGCCTGCCGCGGCGGCGATGTCCCCGACACGGTCGGTCGTCGTGTCGGGCACCCTCATCACCGGCCGTCCCGCGGCATCGGGTGCACCGGGCGCCGGCGTGAGACCGGCCTGTTCCAATGCGGTGTGCAGCTTCTCGAGTTCGGGCCCGCGCACCCGCACCGACTGCCGCGCCCGACCGGTGAACTCACCGACCGAGCAGTCCGCGATCAGACGTCCGCGGCCGATGACGACGAGATGATCTGCGGTGAGCGACATCTCGGTCAACAGGTGACTGGAGACGAGTACGGTGCGTCCTTCGGCGGCCAACTGCCGCATGAAACCCCGAATCCACACGATCCCCTCCGGATCGAGGCCGTTGACCGGTTCGTCGAACAACAGGGTGTGCGGATCACCGAGCAGCGCACCCGCGAGCCCGAGCCGCTGCGACATACCGAGCGAGAACCCACCGGCCCGCTTCCGGGCCACCGACGCCAGCCCGACGATCTCGAGCACTTCGTCCACCCGGGACCTGGGAATCCGGTTGCTCGCCGCCAGCCAACGCAGATGCGAACGCGCGCTGCGATTGGGGTGGATCCAGTGTGCATCGAGCAGTGCACCGACCTGACGGAGCGGGTGGTCGAGTTCGCGGTACGGCACGCCGTTGATCGTCGCGGTCCCCGACGTCGGGCGGTCGAGTCCGAGCATCATGCGCATCGTCGTCGACTTGCCGGCGCCGTTGGGTCCCAGGAAGCCGGTGACCCGCCCCGGCCCCACCTCGAAGGTGAGGTCGTCGACCGCGCGCTGACTCCCGAAATCCTTCGTGAGATTCGTTACCCGCAACACGCCTCGACCATAGCGGCCGGGCGGTGCTCCGCCGGGTGGTTGCGACACGCCGGGCCTTCGAGGCTCGTCGACTTCGATACGCTCCTTCGTCGCTACTCAACCCGGCGGCTTGCGCTCCCCGCACCTCGGGCAACAGGGTCGGCTCAGGCGCGATCCGGGGTCGGTGACGACGCCTGCGCCCAGAACCGTTTCGGGATACGACCCGCCTGCGTGGCGAGCCTTCCGGCGATCACCGCATGCCGCATCGCCGACGCCATCCGCTCCGGATTCTCCGCACGCGTGACGGCGGTCGCGAGAAGCACTCCGTCGCAACCGAGTTCCATCGCGCGGGCGGCGTCGCTGGCCGTGCCTATGCCGGCATCGAGGATCACCGGGAGCGGATCATCGAAGGCCGTGGAACAGTGGTCGACGATCATCTCGATGTTGTGCGGGTTGAGGATTCCGAGTCCGGTCCCGATCGGTGAGCCGAGCGGCATCACTGCGGCGACCCCGAGGTCGGCGAGTCGCGCGGCGAGGACCGGGTCGTCGTTGGTGTAGGCGAGCACCACGAATCCGTCGGCCACCAATGCGGCTGCGGCGTCGACGAGTTCGACGGCATCCGGCATCAGGGTGCGCTCGTCGGCCACGACCTCGAGTTTGACCCAGTTCGTCTCGAACGCCTCGCGAGCCAGCTGCGCGGTGAGCACCGCCTCGGCAGTGGTGTGACACCCGGCAGTGTTGGGCAGTACCGCGATGTCGAGCCTGCGCAACAGGTCGAAGACACCCGTTCCCGACGCGGCGTCGACGCGACGCACGGCGACGGTCGTGAGTTCCGTGCCCGACGCGACGAGCGCACGCTCGAGGGACGCGAGATTCGTTGCGCCGCCGGTTCCGGTGATGAGTCTGGAGGAGAACTCGCGGCCGGCGATCCGAAGCGGGTCGGCCTCGGAAACGTCTGCGCCGTCGATGCTGTCGGATTCAGCCACCCTGCACCGCCGTCACGATCTCCACGACCGCTCCCGAGGTCATGGTGTGGGCCGACCATCGTCCGCGCGGTACGACCGCACCGTCGACGGCCACCGCGATGCCGCGGTCCGGCAGCCCGAGTCGGGTCACGACATCCGTCACCGACGCGTCGTCGCCGACGTCGAGGTCCTCTCCGTTCACGGTGATGGTCACGCTGATGCTCCTTCCAGAATCCCGAGCACCTTGTCCGCCGTGCCCGGTGCGAGGACGATTCCGTTGCGGCCGTGGCCGGTCGCGACCACCGTGTGGTCGTCGATCCGCTCCACGATCGGTAGGCCGTCGGCGGTGCACGGACGCAGTCCGGCGCCCGCCTCGGTCAGTTCGTAGGTACGCAGCCCCGGCATGACCTCGATCGCGTCGGCGAGCAGATCGGCCACGCCGCCCGCCTGTGGGACGCGGTCATGAACGTCCCCGGCCTCGTACTGTGTTGCGCCCACCACGATCCCGTCCTCGCGGGGGACCAGGTACACCGCCCGGCCGTGGAGTCGGGCACGGACCACGTGTCCGGGCGGCGGGACCGACCACCGTGTCCGGCGCAATCGGAGGATCTCTCCCTTCGCCGCGTGGAGGGGTACGTCGGGAAGCAACGTCGCGGTACCGAGTCCAGCGGCGAGGAGTATCTGATCTCGTGGACCGGCGAGTTCGCGCGCGTCGGTGAGGCTTTCCACCCGCGCATCCGTGTACCGCACCCCGGCCGCGGCCCCGCCGCTGCGCAGGGTCGCCAGCAGCCGCCGGTTGTCGATGGACCACTCCCCGACCGCCCGGTACCCGCCGATGAGTCGCGAACTCAAGGACGGCTCCAGAGAACGGATCTCACGACCCGTCACCGAGCTGAGCGTGGCGTCGGTCCGCGGCTGGTTGGCCCAGACGAAATCGGCGAGGTGACGCAGGTACGCGGCGTCGGCCGCCGAACCGGCGACGAACAGGGAGTCGGTGGCCGTCACGATCGCGGGGTCGTCGAGCCGCTTCACCAGCGTCGGCCAGCGCCGCACCGATTCGACCGACAGCGCGAGCGCGGCCTCCTCACCCGGATGACCCTCGCCGAGCGAACCGAGCATGCCGCCTGCCACCCACGAGGCCCGCTCGTCGTGACCGGCGTCGATGACCTGGACTCGCCAGCCCGCATCGGCGGCGGCGAGCGCACAGGTCAGACCGACGACGCCACCGCCGACGACGGTGAGCGCACGGTCGAATTGTGCTGGGGTGTCGCTCAAGTCAGATCACCTTCCTTCGCCGGAATGACCCGGATCAGGTTCGACGGTCTGCGGAAGGGGTCCGCACTCTCAGCCCGCCTGCCCGGGCTCCCGTGTGTTCTCGCGGTCCACCCTACGCCCGGCCGGACCACGCGGGGCTAGCCTGGTCGCCGTGACGATCACCCCCGGCTCACGTGCCACCGAATCGCGCCGCCGACTGGACTCCGCCCGGCTCTACCTGTGCACCGACGCGCGGCGCGAGCGCGGCGACCTGCTCGAGTTCGTCGGCGCCGCCCTCGCCGGTGGCGTCGGCATCGTGCAGCTGCGCGACAAGGGGTCGGCGGGCGAGAAGAAGTTCGGCACGCTCGAGGCCCGGGAGGAACTCGAGATCCTCGCCGCGCTGCGGGGCGTCGTCGACGCCCACGGTGCGCTGCTCGCGGTCAACGACCGTGCGGACATCGCCGCGCTCTCGGGTGCCGACGTCCTCCACGTCGGACAGGGCGACCTCCCGCCACAGGTGGCGCGCCGGATAGTCGGACCCGACACGATCATCGGGGCGTCGACTCACGATCCCGCGCAGGCCGCCGCTGCCGCTGCCGACCCCGACGTCGACTACTTCTGCGTCGGCCCGTGCTGGACCACCCCCACCAAGCCGGGTCGCAGCGCCGCCGGCCTCGACCTGGTGACCACGACAGCCGAGGCCTCCCCCGACAAGCCGTGGTTCGCCATCGGCGGGATCGACGCGCCGCGGGTGCCGGAGGTGACCGCCGCGGGTGCCCGCCGGATCGTCGTCGTGCGGGCGATCACCGCCGCCGCCGATCCCACCGCCGCGGCTGCGAACCTCCTCGACCGGTTGTAGCGCCGACCTGCTGAAAAGCGCCCCTGGAATCCGCCCTCTGCAGCCGGACCTCGGACATATCGTCGTCGACGGCCCTCTGGAGGGCGGATCTCGGGCGCGCTTCCCAGGGGCGGTTTTCAGGGGCGGTTTTCAGGGGCGGTTTTCAGGGGCGGTTTTCAGGGGTGGTTTTCGGATCGGGCCCGGGGTGGAATCCGTTTGCCTGATCCCGACACCGCGGTCTAGCCTGGACGGATCATGATGCTCAAGCGCGTGCTCGTAACCCGCCGCAGCGGGGTCTGATTCTGACCGACCCCCCGCTGCGGGTCGGTTGCGCGCTCCAGTCGGTCATCCGTTCTTCGACCGAAATCGGTTTTCGAGATGCATCTTCTTCATCTGCCCCACCCATCCTTCTCACGACACAGGCATGCGACCGCGCCGTCGGGGGACCCCGTCACCGAGCACTTCGGCCGCCCGCTGCCTGCAGGTATGCGCGAGGAGGCCATCGGGATGAGCTGGCAACACTTCACCGACGAGTACGCATGCGGCGGAGCCATCCGCCTCGGCTCGTGGTCGGTCGCACCGGCGCGGCAGGACCTCGTCGAATGCCGTGCGACCATCGCGATCGCCGACCGCATCATGTCGTGCAGCGCCGTCGCCGCCGGACCGCTCGGTGCGATGACGTCCATCCTGTACGACCTCGGCGCACCCGTTCAGATCCTGCGGCTGCACCAGCGCGAGGTCGACGGCGCGATCGCCACGTTCCTGCTGTGTGAGAACAACGGCCGGCAGGCGTGGGCTTTCGGCGAGGGCCGAACCGGGGACGACGCGAACATCGCCGCACTGATCTCCGGCGCCAACCGGCTGCTCGGCTCCTAACCCTGCGGGTCGAGTGCGGCGATGCGCTCGCGCAGCGTGGGCCAGGCCCGGCCGAACGCCGGATGCAGCGGCAGCTGATCGACGTGCTGTTCTTCGACCCAGCGCAGTTCCGTCGACTCGAAGTTGGCGACCGTGCGCACCGGCTCGTCGGTCTCGGCGATGACCGTCGTGTAGGTCCAGCCGCCGGGTGACTCGTGGGTGACGACGGCGGCGACGACCCGCAGGTCCGCGCTGTCGATGCCGGCTTCTTCCTCGGCTTCGCGCATCGCGGTGTCGATCGCGCCCTCGTGGGAGTCCCGCGCACCGCCGGGCAGGGCCCAGGTCCCGCCCTGGTGGGACCACGCGGCGCGATGCTGGAGCAGAACACCTGTCGCGCCGTCGGCCAGCGGCGCCCGGAGCAGCAGACCCGCCGCGCCGTGGACACCCCAGTACCGTGAACCGTCGGGATCGATCACCCAGCCGTCGCCGTCTCCGCGCACCACGCCTCCTTGCAGCCCGGCGAGCCGTACGCCGGATTCCTCCACCGTAAGTGAGACTCGCGCGACCTGCCAGGGCCATCAGGAACCCGTCGGCGTGGCGACCGCGATGCCCGGAGGAACCCTCCTCGATGGCATAGGCTGAAACACGCACGACCCGGTGAGCGATGACCCAGATGAGTCATTCTTCTTTCAGGTCGCGGGAGCCGGCACGGGGACCGGGGACCGAGCGGCCGCACCGGAGACGATCCAGCGTTCGAGAAGGGGATCAGCTAGGTGACCGGCGATGCGTCCTCCGTGCGGACGGCACTCACCCGTGGCGGTCGCACGATCCGCCCCGCCCAGTCGTCGCCGCCGATCCGCCAGGTCCTCGCCGATCGTCGAGAGCTCGTCGCCACCGCACGCGAGCGCGCGCAGTCACCGTTCCAGACTCTCCGTCATTACTCGGGCACCACTCCCGGCAAGCTGATCATCATCTGCGTCATCCTCGTGCTCGGCTGTCTGACCACCGGCTGGTACGCCTCGATCGTGCTCGAGGACCGCACCCAGACACTGCAGCGTCTGATCGACCGGACCGAGCCGCTCGCCGAGGCCGCGCAGGTCCTCTACAGCTCGCTGTCGATCGCCGACGCATCCGCGAACGCCGCGTTCATCTCGGGCGGTCTGGAGACGCCGGAGCTGCGGGAACGCTACTCCGACGCCCTCGCGACCGCCTCGTCGTCGCTGATCCTCGCGACCGGGACCTCGAGCGAACCCGGACCGGGGATGACCGAGGACGCGACCGAGCGGGCGCTGTCGGCGGACCTCGACACCCTGTCGACGTCGATCCCGGTCTACAGCGGCCTCATCGAGACGGCCCGCACCAACAACCGACTGGGCAATCCGGTCGGTTCGGCCTTCCTGGGTCAGGCGTCGTCGCTCATGCAAGACAAGATCCTGCCGGCCGCCCAACGTCTCTACGAGAGACGGTCGATGGCGATCGCCGACCCGCAGCATTCGCTGACCCGGCCGCCGTGGACGGTCTACATCCCGCTGTTACTGCTGCTCACCGCCATGGTGCTGACCTCCCGGTATCTCGCGCGCAAGACCCGGCGTCGTTTCAACCTCGGGATGGTCGCGGCGATCTTCGCGCTGACCCTGGGGACGGTGTGGCTGCTGGCGTCGGGACTGATGTCGGTCGCGGCGACCAGCAACGCCCGCACCGACGGCGCCGACCCGCTGCGCGAGCTGACCGCCGCACGCATCCTGACCCAGCAGGCGAGATCGGCCGAGACCCTGTCACTCATCCGCCGCGGCGATCAGGGCGGGCTGGAACGCACCTTCGCCGCAACGACCGCCAAGATCGCCGGCATCGTCGACGACGTCCGCGGCTCCGACGAGACGGGTTCGGTGTCGGATCAGCAGCTCGATGCGGTGAGTACGGCGCTGGCCGAATGGAAACGCACCGACGACGCCGTCCGCCGGTACATCCAGACCGGCGACTTCGACCGTGCCCGCCAGTTGACGGTCGGCGACGGCCTCAACAGCTCGGCCCGCGCGTACACGGCCGTCGACACCGCGCTGGTCGACGCGATCACCACCGCGCGGACGTCGTTCCGCGACGACATCAACACCGCCCAGCGCGTGCTCGGCTTCACCGGGACCGGCATCCTCCTGCTGTCGGTCGTCGCCGCCGTCGCGATCGTCGGCGGGCTCACCCCCCGAATACGGGAGTACCGATGACCTTCTCCCGGCTCCGCCTTCCCGGCCCCGCCCGCTCGCGGCGGCCGCTGATCGTCGCGGTCCTGCTGCTCGTGGCCCTGGTCGCCACGGGCTGTGTCCGGTTCCCCGCTCCAGAGGCACCGCCGCCGACCGCAACGGCCGGACCGCTGGTGTTGCCCGGCGTCCAGACCGACGTGCCGATCGAGCCGCCGCCGAGTTCGGAGGCGTGCAACGCGACCCTCACCCTGCGCCCACCCGCCGAGATGCCCGTACCAGGACGCATGCCGCCGAACTCGACGATGGCCGGCATCTTCGAACGCGGCCGGCTCATCGTCGGACTCGACATCGGTTCCAACCTGTTCAGCTTCCGGGACCCCATCTCCGGCGACATCCAGGGCTTCGACGTCGACATCGCCCGCGAGATCGCGGCGGCGATCTTCGGCGACCCGAACCGCGTCGAGTTCCAGGTGCTCAGCTCCGCGCAACGCATCGACGCGTTGCGCGACAAGACCGTCGACGTCGTCATCAAGACGATGAGCATCACCTGCGACCGACTCCGCGACATCTCGTTCTCGGCCCCGTATTACGTGGCGTCGCAACGTATCCTGTCGTTCCGCAACTCGAACATCGTCGGGCCTTCCCAGCTCGCCGACAAGCGGGTCTGCGCCGCCCGCGGCACCACCTCGATCGGCCGGATGCAGTCCATCCAGCCGCGGGTGCGGATCGTCAGCACCACCACCTGGGCCGATTGCCTCGTGCTCATGCAACAGGGCCAGGTCGACGCGGTCACCAGCGACGACGCCATCCTCGCCGGACTCGCCGCACAGGACCCGTGGGTCCGGGTCGTCGGCCCGAGTCTCGGTGAGGAGTTCTACGGCGTGGGCATCCCGAAGGGCGAGGACGACATGATCCGCTTCGTCAACGGGGTCCTCGAACGCATCCGCGCGACCGGCCGCTGGCAACAGATCCGCGATCGCTGGCTCACCATCCTCGACAGTGGATTCGGCGCACCGCAGCCGTACTACCGGGACTGATGCCCATGGACTACGCCGGCGAACCATCCCACGCAGACCCTCACGGCCCCGAGGGTCATGACGTACCCACCCCCGACACCCCGGAGGAGGTCGGTACCCAGCGCGTCTCTCTCGCCGACCTGATGGGCGACGACGAGGCCGACACCGATCGTCACACCACCGACGCGCATGCCGCCGAGGCCGCCGGCCCCGAGAACCCGACCGACGACCACACGACCGATGTCCGTTCCCCCGACGAGGGCACCACCGACCAGGTCGTCGAGGTCGGCACGCAGAAGGCTGATCTCGACGCTCTGATGGCCGGAGCCGACGACACCGCCGACGACGACGACACCACCAGGCCGCGCGCGGTGGCCGACTCCGATGTCGGAACGCAGGCGGCCGCGCCCGCATTCACCGTCGGGATCGCGCCGCCGGACCGCTTCGACGGCCGAACCGACCGGGTTGTCCGCACCCGCGCCACACCGGAACCGGATTCGGGCCCGCTCGGACGGCGACTCGTCCCACGGCGACGCCCGCCGGTCCACGAGCGCCGCCTCGGCAGCGGCCTGGTCGAGATGCCGAAGATCACCGACATCGAGCCGGAGGACGCGGTCATCGACGACCCGGTGATCGCCGAGAGCAAGCGATTCTGCTGGCGCTGCGGCAAACCCGTCGGACGACTCGAGGGTGAGGGCGAGGGCCCGCCCACCGGCGACTGCGCCAACTGCGGTGCGCGGTACTCGTTCGTGCCGGGCCTCGCCCAGGGGACGCTGGTCGCCGACCAGTACGAGATCGCCGGCGCCATCGCCCACGGCGGACTCGGGTGGATCTACCTGGCCATCGACCGCAACGTCAGTGACCGGCCCGTCGTTCTGAAAGGTCTTCTGAACTCCTCCGATTCGGAGGCCCAGCGCGTCGCAGTGGCCGAGCGGCAGTTCCTGGCGTCGGTGAACCATCCCGGCATCGTCAAGATCTACAACTTCGTCGAGCACATCAGCGATGACGGCGAGCGTTTCGGCTACATCGTGATGGAGTACATCGGCGGTCAGACGCTCAAGCAGATCACCTCGGGCGACCCGGAGAAGTCACTGCTGTCGGTTGAACAGGGTCTCGCCTACATCCTCGAGGTGTTGCTGGCAGTCGGCTATCTCCACTCGGTGGGCCTGGTCTACAACGACGTCAAACCCGAGAACATCATGGTCGGCAGCGACGAGGTCAAGCTGATCGACCTCGGGGCGGTCTCACCGATCAACGGCTACGGACACCTCTACGGCACACCGGGTTTCCAGGCCCCGGAGATCGTCAAGACCGGCCCGCAGGTCGCCACCGACATCTACAGCGTCGGACGCACCCTCGCGGTGTTGACCGTGCCGATGGAGATGCGGAACGGGCGCTACGTCGACGGTCTCCCGGCCCCCGATGAGACCGCCGTCTTCCGCGACAACCCGTCGTTCTACCTTCTGCTGCAACGTGCCACGGCCCCCGATCCGGCCGACCGGTTCGCCTCGGCGGAGGAGATGAGCACCCAGGTGCTCAACGTGCTGCGCGAGACGGTCGCCGTGCACACCGGTGTCCCCCGACCTTCGCTGTCCACGGTCTTCACTCCGCAGCGCTCGACCTTCGGCACCGATCTGATGCTCGCCCCGGTCGACGGCTTCTTCGACCCCGACCAGGCCGCCTTCTACGATCCGGTCGACATCGCCACCGCACTCCCACTGCCCCTGGTGAATCCGTTGGACCCGGCCGCGAGCCTGCTGACGTCGGCCGCCCTGTCCGACCCGCGGCAGACCCTCGACTCGATCAACACCGCACGCGCCGAAGGGTTCGCATCGCTGTTCGGCGGCCGACCGGTGAAGAACGCCCACCCGTCGCTGGAGATCGACCTGGCCGAGGCGCGCGCCCACCTGCAGCTCGACGACGTCGACACCGCTCTCGCATTGCTCCGCGATGTCCGTGAGCACCACGGTGATTCGTGGCGGGTGGAGTGGTACATGGGCATCTGCGCTCTGATGAACGACGAACCCGAGCTGGCTTACGAACGCTTCGACGAGGTGCTGGGTGCGATGCCGGGCGAGGTCGCTCCCAAACTCGCGGTCGCCGGTACCGCCGAACTGATCGGGCGGTGGCTCGCCGACGAGAACGGGTCGGGGAAGTCGGCCGAGAAGATCTCCCGGCTCTACGACGTCGCACAACACCACTATCACGACCTGTGGCTCACCGATCACAGCATCGTGACCGCCGCCTTCGGGCTGGCCCGTCTCGCCGTGGCCGCCGGCGACTACGACGGTGCGATCCGCCCGCTCGACGAAGTGCCCGCCACCAGTAGGCATTTCAACACCGCCCGGGCGACGGCGATCATCGCGCTGGTGCACGGCCGGCCCACCTCGCAGGTCACCCGCAACCAGATCGTCGAGGCCGCACGACGACTCGAGCAGATCCCCGACACCGAACCCCGTAAGTCGCGCATGCTGCTGATCGTGCTCGGTACCGCGCTCGGCTGGATTCACGACAACCCCGAGGAAGAGGATTCGGACAAGGAACCCTCGACCCTCCTGGGCTTCCCTTTCACCGAGTACGGGATCCGCACCGGCACCGAGAGATCCCTGCGCCAGCTCGCCCGTCAGACCCGAAACAACCGCGAACACCGGTTCATGCTGGTCGATCTCGCGAACTACGTCCGGCCGAACACGCTGTTCTGACCTCGATACGCGGCTGGCGGAGTCATCGCTGGTTGAGTAGGCGAGGAGCTTGCGACGAGCCGTATCGAAACCGACTACTCGGCCGACGAACTCTCCGCCACGAGCGCCGCCGACTGCCGGGCGATCGCGAGTTCCTCGTTCGTCGGGACCACCAGCACGTCGACGGCGCTGTCGTCGGCGGAGATCCGACGCGCCGACCGGTCGGCTGCGGCGTTGCGGTCGGGGTCGAGGACGATCCCGAATCGCTCCAGCCCCTCGAGCGCGTCCGCCCGGACACGCGCCGAGTTCTCGCCGACGCCCGCGGTGAAAGTGATCGCGTCGAGCTTGTCGAGGCCGAAGGTGTACGCGCCGAGGTAGTGCCGCAACCGGTGGATGTAGACATCGTAGGCGCGGCGGGCGTACTCGTCTCCGGCGTCGACCAGTTCGGTGATGGAACGGAAGTCGTTCTCGCCGCACAGACCTCGCAACCCCGACTTCTGGTTCAGCAAGGTGTCGATCTCGTCCACGGACAGCTTGGCCACGCGGTTGAGGTGCAGCACCAGGCCGGGGTCGATGTCGCCGCTGCGGGTTCCCATCACCAACCCCTCCAGCGGGGTCATTCCCATGCTGGTGTCGACGGGTTGTCCGCCCGAAATGGCCGACGCCGACGCTCCGTTGCCGAGATGCAGCACGATCTGGTCGAGGTCGGCGGGGTCCTTGCCGAGGAACTCCGCGACGCGGCCCGACACGTATTCGTGGCTGGTGCCGTGGAATCCGTACCGCCGGATCGCGTGTTCGGCCGCCACCTCGCGGTCGACGGCGTAGATCGCAGCCGCGGCCGGCAGCCCGTGGAAAAAGGCCGTGTCGAACACCGCGACCGACGGCACGTCGGGGAGCAGGGTCCGGGCCGCTTCGATGCCCACCAGATTGGCCGGATTGTGCAGCGGCGCAAGGGTGGAGATCCGCTTGATCTCCGAGATGACCCAGTCGTCGACGAGGGTCGGCTCGTAGAACGACCGGCCGCCGTGCACCACACGGTGCCCGACGGCCGCGAGTCCGGCGTGTACGAGGTCGGTGCCGTTGTCGGCGAAGAACTGTTCGGCTCGCCGGACCGCCGTCAGATGGTCGGGCAGCGGCACCGACTCGGTGACCGTCTCCCCGTTCTGCTCATGCGTCATCGACGACCCGGCGTCGCCGATGCGTTCGGCGATCCCGTCCGCGATCACCACTCCGGTGTCGGGCTGTACCAGTTGGTATTTCAGCGACGAGGAGCCGGCGTTGAAGACGAGGACCGCCCCGGCGGTGTCGGCGCTCACCGCGCGTCTCCGACGGTGGCCGTGTCGGTGTCGACCTGCTGCGCCTGGATCGCGGTGATGGCCACCGTGTTGACGATGTCGGACACCAGCGCACCCCGGCTGAGGTCGTTGATCGGCTTGTTGAGGCCCTGCAGGACCGGCCCGATCGCGACGGCACCGGCGCTGCGCTGCACCGCCTTGTAGGTGTTGTTGCCGGTGTTGAGGTCGGGGAAGATCAGGACGGTGGCCCGGCCGGCGACCGAGGAGTCGGGCATCTTGGTAGCCGCGACCGACGGTTCGACCGCCGCGTCGTACTGGATGGGCCCCTCGACGAGGAGCTCGGGTGCGCGCTGCCGGACGAGTTCGGTTGCGGTCTTGACCTTTTCGACGTCCGCGCCCGAGCCGGAAGTGCCGGTGGAGTACGACAGCATCGCCACTCGCGGCTCGATGCCGAAGGCCGCCGACGTCTCGGCCGACGAGATGGCGATGTCGGCGAGTTGTTCGTCGGTGGGGTCGGGCACGATCGCGCAATCACCATAGGCGAGAACCGTGTCGGCCAGGCACATGAAGAACACACTCGACACCGTGGAGACCCCCGGTTTGGTCTTGATGATCTCGAAGGCCGGCCGGATGGTGTGGGCGGTCGTGTGGGCCGCACCCGACACCATCCCGTCGGCGCGCCCGGTGTGCACCATCATGGTGCCGAAGTAGGAGACGTCGAGCATCTTCTCCTGTGCGCGTTCGAGATCCATGCCCTTGTGCTTGCGCAGATCGGTGTAGATCCGGGCGAACTCGTCCAGATACTCCGAGGTGGCCGGGTCGATGACGGTGGCCTCTGCGAGGTCCAGGCCGAGCTCGATCGCCCTCGCCTGCACGGCATCCGGGTCGCCGAGCAGTGTCAGATCGGCGACGCCGCGGCGGAGGAGTCTGCTCGCCGCCCGCAGGATGCGATCGTCGCCGCCCTCGGGAAGCACGATGTGCTTGCGCTGTGCCCGTGCCCGGGAGATGAGGCGGTACTCGAACATCTGCGGAGTGACGACCGACGGGACGTCGACATTGAGGTTGCGCATGACTACCTCGGGGTCGACGTAGGTCTCCATCAGCGACAGCGCCGCCTCGATCTTGCGAGCCGATCCGGCGTTGAGTCGGCCACGGGTGTGGGCCGCGGTCCGCGCGGTGTCGTAGGTGCCGTGCGGGCAGCTGATGATCGGCAGCGTCGGCTTGAGCCCGCTCACGAGGGCCTCGATCATCGGGTGTGGTTTGAGCCCGCCATTGAGGATGATGCCCGACAGTCGCGGGAAGCCGTGCGCCGTATTGGCATTCACGAGTGCCAGGAGGACGTCGGAGCGGTCGGCGGGGGTGATCACGACCGTGCCGTCGGTGAGACGTTCCAGGATGTGTTCGACGGTCATGCCGCCCACCATCACACGCAACGCCTCGTGGTCGAGGAGCTCCTCGTCGCCGCTGTACATGGTGGCGCCGAGCGCCTCCTTCAGTTCGGCCATGGTGGGAGCGAACAGGATCGGCTCCTCGGGGAGGCACAGACTCGGCACCCCGATGCGGCGCAGCGTCGTCCGGATCTCGTCGAGTCGGTCCGGATCGCAGCGGTTCGCCACGATCGCGATCGGGGTGGCGTGGGCGGCGCCGACCTCGGACACCAGCCCCGCGGCGAGATCGGCGATCTCGTCGGGAGACCGGTCGTTGGCCTTCAGCGCGATCACCATCGGGGCCGACAGATTGGCGGCGATGCGTGCGTTGAAGCTCAGCTCCGACGGGGTTCCGACGTCGGTGTAGTCCGAACCGACGATCACGACGCGGTCGCAGTGCGTTGCCAGCGCATGGAATCGGGCGACGATCTCACCGATGGCGGCGTCAGGATCCTCGTGGACCTGCTCGTAGGTCACGCCCAGGCAGTCCTCGTAGGGCACGTCCACCGAGTCGTAGTCGATCAGGAGGTCGAGCAGCGGGTCCCGCGCGTCGCCGTTGGCACGGATGATCGGGCGGAAGACGCCGACCCGGCCGCCGGTCGCCGCGAGCAGCGCCAACAGCCCCAGCGCCACGACCGATTTCCCGGTCTCCCCTTCGGCCGACGCGAGATAGATGCTGGTCGTCGACTCGTCCGCACCACCTCCGTCCCCGGTGGTTCGATCTCCAGCGGCGGGGTCGGTAACGGCAGCGTCGGTGGCCATGCGCCCCAGCATAGTGGCGCCTCGGGATTCAGATCAGGATGCCGGGATTGCAGATGCCGTCGGGGTCGACGGCTGCCTTCACCGCACGCAAGGCCTCGAGCGCCAGCGGGCCGATCTCGTCGTGGTAGGCGTCGCGATGGTCGCGGCCGATGGCGTGGTGATGGGTGATGCTTGCGCCGGCGGCCCGGATCGCGTCGTTCGCCGCGGTTTTCGCCGCCGTCCACTCCGCGATCGGGTCGGTGCCGAACGGCGCGACCACGGTGAAGTACAGCGAGGCGCCAGAAGAGTAGACGTGGCTGATGTGGCACATGACCAGCGGCGGTGTGCCCGACGCGGTGACATTCGACCCGCTCGCTCCGCTTCCGGCGCCGGTCAACGTGTCGGTGATCGCGGCGGTGACCGAGGCGCGCAGCTCGTGCAGCTTCGACCAGTAGGTGACCGTCTCCAGCGTCTCGACCAGCACACCGGCGTCGAGCAGCGCGTCACGCAGGTATGGTCCGGCGAAACGTCCTGTGCGCCAAGATTCTCCGGGGGCGGCGCCGAGTGACGTACCACCGGCGTCGACGAGGACCTCCGACGCGGCATCGCGACGGCGGAGCACCTCGCGCTCCTCCCCCTCATAACCGGTGACGACGAGACATCCCGTCGACTCACCGCCGAGCTGTGCGGGATCGGCGAGGTTGATCGCGGTCTCGACCTCGTCGGACAGGCGGATCACGGTGGGCAGCGGACCATCCTGGGCGAGGCGACGGAGCGCGGTCGCACCGTCGGCGAACGTGGCGAACCGCCAGCCGTCGAAGAGTCGGGTCGTCGGGGCGGGATGAACACGCAGGCGAACGCTGGTGATGACGCCGAAGGCGCCCTCGGAGCCGAGGATCAGCTGGCGCAGGTCGGGCCCGGCCGCGGAACGGGGTGCCGTTCCGACCTCGATGGTGCCGCGGGGAGTTGCGAGCACAATTCCCTCGACCATCTCGTCGAAGCGGCCGAAACCCGCCGACGACTGACCCGCCGACCGGGTCGCCGCGTAGCCACCGATCCCAGCACCCTCGTAGGACTGCGGGAAGTGGCCGAGCGTCCAGCCCTGCTCGCGCAGAAGCGATTCGGCGGCACTCCCCCGAAGGCCGGCCTGGAGGGTGGCGATGCGGGAGATCTCGTCGATCTCGACGAGACGGTCGAGCCGACGGAGGTCGAGGCTGACCACGCCGTCGAACCCGGCACGATCGGGGGTGAGACCGCCCACGACCGAGGTCCCGCCGGTGAACGGCACGACCGCGACCTTCGCCTCGGCACAGATCTGCAGGATTCGCACGACCTCGTCGTGACCGGCGGGATAGATCACCACGTCCGGGGCGTCGGAGGCATCGCCGTTGCGCAGCCGCAGCAGGTCGGGCGTCGAATAGCCCCGGGTGTGCTGGATGCGTGCGTCGTCGGAGCCGACGACGTGTTGGGCGCCGACGAGGGCCTCGAGGTCGGCACGCACCGCGGACGGCAGGGTCGGCGCGGGCGGGGTGACCGCCTCCGGAGCGACGCCCCGGTCCTCGGCGGCGTCGCCGGCCAGCGCGGCCGCGGCGGCGGGTAGCTCCGTGACGCGGGCCGGGTCGCCCCAGCGCGGCCGGCGCATCTCGACGACCGGGATCGCGGTCTCGTCCGCGGTGGACTCCTGTTTCCCGGTCATCGTGCGATCACTCCTCGTTCTTGACGACCGCCCGTACGACGAGGTCGGCGATCTGCTCGTCGGTGAGCGAACTGTCCGGGATGAGCATCAGCGAGTAGATCGTCCGCACCAGGAACTCCGCGGCCCCGCGCGGGTCCGGGACCAGCTGATCCCGGATCTGCGGATCGAGATCGGGCAGCGTCTGGTCGACGATCTGGTGGATGAGGGTGGGACCCGACGAGTCGCTCGTCGCGACCAGCGCCCGCACGATCTCCTCGGGCTCCTTCCGCAGCACGTACTGCAGCGCCTCGTGCTCACGGATGTAGGGCAGCACGTTCACGACCTGTGCCCGGACTTTGCCCGCGGCGTCGGGTGCGGAGGCCGACCACTCCCGTAGCTTCACGCGCAGCAGGGAGACCTCACGGTCGACGATCGCCGCGACCAGCGCATTCCGTCCACCGAACATGCGGTAGGCGGTGGCTCGGGCGACACCTGCGTGACGCGCCACGGACGTCAGACTCAACGTCTTGGCACCGAAGCGGGAGACGAGTCCCACTCCGACGTCCACCATGCGGTCACGATCCATGCGGAGAACTTATCGAATCGGGATGGGGCGTGACCGTCCTGGTCGCCGTTGTCGAAGAAGAATCGCCACTTTGCATCGGTGGCGCTACGTGGAACTCGTGCTTCTGCCGGCGACACGGGGTTCCGACTCGAGGTCCGAACCGAGCGCCTCGTCGTTCACCGGGTGCGGACGAGGGCCGTCGACACGGCCGCCCCGGCGGCTGCGCGGCAGCAACTGACGGGCGATCGCGACACCACCGATGCACATCACGCCGCCGACGATCCCGACGCCGGTCGGCAGTTCGTCCAGCAGAGCCCAGGACATCAGGATGACGATCGCCGGGACCACGAGGGTGGTCGCGGCCATGGCGCCGGCATCGGTGCGGGCGAGCGCATACGCCCACGTCGAGAACGCGATCGCGGTGGGCCCGACCCCGAGGTAGATCACCGCGGCGATCGCGGAGGCATCGGCGTGCGCGAGTTCGGCGACGGCAGCCGGCGCGAACGGGAGCGTTGCGACGAGCCCCGCGAGCGCACCGAGCCAGGTCGCGGTCAACGCGTCGACGGAACGGAGCGCGGACTTCTGGATGAGGACGCCCGAGGCGTAGAGCACCGCGGCCGCGATCCCGAGGAGCACCCCGAGCCAGTCGGCGTGTGCGTCGGCGGTGGCGGAACCTCCCGTGGCGATCAGCACGACGCCGGCGAACGCGATCGTCATGCCGATCACCAGATGCCGCGGGAACCCCTCGCCGAAGAAGAGACCGGCAGCGACGGCGACGAGGATCGGGGCCAGGTTCACCAGCAGCGCCGCCGTCCCGGCGTCGAGATGCTGTTCGGCCCAGTTCAGCAGGATGGTGTAGCCGGCGAACCAGGCGACGCCGTATGCGATGACCAGCATCAAGGCGCGTCCACGTGGAAGCCAGGGGGTCAGTGGACGGTCGTCGGCGGTGCTGCGTCGCCGCAAACGCACCACCAGCATGATGACCGTGAGCGGTAGGACCGCCGCGAGCAATCGCAGGAACGCCATCGCCCCCGGTGAGAAGGAGTCGCCCAGCGCCCGGATGCCCACGAACGCCGACGCCCACAGCACCACGGTGATGAGGGCAGCCAACGCCGGGAGCGAGACACCGAGAAGGGCCGGGGACGAGGGGCGCGAGGTCATGTCAATCAGAGTCCGGCATGAACCACTTCAGAACAAGTGAAAGTTTCTACCGGTTTGTTAAGTCCGGCTGTATCGTCAATCTCATGGTCGACATCCACCGGCTTCGTGTTCTGCGCTCGGTCATCGGCGAGCGTTCCATCGGCGGGGCGGCCAACGCCCTGGGATACACGCCGTCGGCGGTGAGCCAGCACATCGCCGCCCTTCAGCGCGAGACCGGATTGACCCTGGTGGAACGTGATGGACGTGGCATCGTGCCCACCGAGGCCGGCACCATCCTCGCTGCCGAATCCGAGGGGGTGTTCGAGGAACTGTCCCGGGTGGACGGGCTGATCTCGGAACTACGCGACGGGCGGCTCGGGCAGTTGCGCATGAACTACTTCGCTTCCGCGGGGGCCGCCTGGATTCCGCCGATCGTGGCCACGATCTCGCGGGAGTTCCCCGGTCTGCGCCTCGATCTGCGACTCATCGAGCTCGTCTCGGCGGCCACGGCCTCGCCGGATGTGGAGATCTACGTCGAGGACACCGAGCGACCCGTTCCGGACCCCGCCGGCTTCGTCAGTCGGCCGCTGACCTCAGACCCGTATCACGCTGTGGTTCCGACCGATTCGGCGTGGACGGAGTACGACTCGGTGACTCTGCGGGAGCTGTCCCAGGTGCCCTGGGTCGACAACGACGTCGCGCGCGGCCCGTGCCGTCAAGCACTCCTCAGCGCGTGCACATCCGTCGGCTTCGTCCCCGACTTCAGCATCGAGACACAGGATTACCCGACGGCGATCCGCTTCGTCGCCGCCGGCGTCGGCCTCACGGTGGTACCGCAGCTCGCTTTGACCGACCTGCCCGCGGGCGTGGTGGCGATCCCCATCGTCGACCCCACGCCAACCCGTGCGATCCGGGTGCGTGTGCGCCAGAGCGCCCACGATCTCCCACCGGTGCGGCGTGTACTCGAACTCCTCGACGCCGCTGTGCTGCAACCGATTTCGTAGCGATAATGGGGTTATGGCGCCCACTATCGCTACGAAATCCGACTAGCCGAGCTTGCGCAGGCGCGGTTCCAGGTCGCGCTGGAAGTTCTCCAGGAAGCGACGCTGATCGTGACCCGGAGCGTGGAAGACGAGGTGGTTGAGTCCGGCGTCGGTGTAGAACTTGACCTTCTCGACGGCCTCGTCGGGATCAGAGGCGACGATCCAGCGCTTGGCGACCTGCTCGATCGGCAACTCGTCGGCGAGACGTTCCATCTCGGTGGAGCTGTTGACGCTGTGCTTCTGCTCGGGGGTCAGGGACAGCGGCGCCCAGAAACGCGTGTTCTCCAGCGCCAGTTCGGGATCCGGATCGTAGGAGATCTTGATCTCGATCATCTTGTCGATGGCGTCGAAGTCGCGTTCGGCCTTCTCCGCACCTTCCTTGACCGCCGGCAGCAGCTTCTCGGTGTAGAGCTCGGCACCCTTGCCCGAGGTGCAGATGAAGCCGTCGCCGGAGCGACCCGCATAGCGTGCGACGACCGGCCCACCGGCGGCGACGTACACCGGGATCGGTTGTTCCGGAACGTCATACATGTAGGCGCCCTGCGTGTGGTAGTACTCGCCGTCGAAGTTGACCTCTTCGCCGGTCCACAGTTCGCGCATGAGCTTGATCGACTCGCGCAGGCGGGCGAAGCGCTCCTTGAACTCGGGCCACTCGCCCTGGAATCCGGTGGCGTACTCGTTGAGGGCCTCGCCGGTGCCGACGCCGAGCATGATGCGGCCCGGGTACATGCAGCCCATCGACGCGAAGGCCTGGGCGATGACGGCCGGGTTGTAGCGGAAGGTCGGGGTCATGACCGACGTGCCGATCTGGACGCGCTTGGTGCGCTCCCCGACGGCCGCCATCCACGCGAGCGAGAAGGGCGCGTGGCCGCCGTTGTGCCGCCACGGCTGGAAGTGGTCGCTCACCGCGACGGAGTCCAGCCCGTGCTCTTCGGCTGCGACCGCGATCTCCACCAGCTCGCGCGGGTCGAACTGCTCCGCCGACGCCTTGAAACCGAGTTTGAGTTCTGCCATGAGCCTCGCCCCTAACCGTCGGCCGTGCCGACCTTTCCCCGGTCGATCCGCTGATCGTGATCGCCGCTGTGACCTCAGTAACCAAACTAGAGCATCGACGAGAGCGCTGACCTTCCCGTCCGATCCGGGCATCCCGCGCACGATTAGACCTCAAGTCGACTTTAAGTTCTACCCTGGGCGACATGAGTATGGAGTCGGTCGCCTGGGACATGATGTACAAGTCGTCGACCTCGCCGGACGGTAAGCGGTTACGGGGAGATCGGCGCGCGACGCTGCGGCGGATCGGCGGGTTCGCGAGCCCCCACCGACGCCGGATCGCATTGTTCCTGGTGCTGTCGGTGTTCACCGCAGTCCTGACCGTGGTGACCCCGCTCCTCGCCGGACGCGTCGTCAACCTCATCACCGACAACGGCGCCGAGTCGATGATCGTCGGACTGGCGGTGGCGATCGCACTGATCGCGGTCGCCGAGGCCGCAGCAGGCATCGGCGTCCGTTGGTTGTCGTCGAACATCGGTGAAGGTCTCATCCTCGATCTGCGGCGCGCGGTCTTCGACCATGTCCAGCGCATGCCGGTCGCCTTCTTCACCCGGACCCGGACCGGTGCTCTGGTGAGCCGGCTCAACAACGACGTGATCGGTGCGCAGCGAGCCTTCAGCGACACCTTGTCCGGTGTGGTGTCCAACTTCGTGACGCTCACCCTGACACTCGGCGTGATGATCTACATCAGTTGGCAGATCACGATTCTCGCCCTGGTGTTGCTCCCGGTGTTCGTGATCCCGGCACGTCGGATGGGAGGCCGGATGGCCGCCCTGTCGCGGGAGGCGGCCGAGCACAACGCCCGCATGTCGACCCAGATGACCGAGCGGTTCTCCGCACCCGGCGCCACCCTGGTGAAACTGTTCGGACGGCCCGACCTGGAATCCCGCGAGTTCGCCGATCGCGCGGATCGCGTGCGCGACATCGGCGTCCGGCGCGCCATGCTGCAGGCCTACTTCTTCACGGCGCTGACCCTCGTGTCGGCACTCGCCCTCGCACTGGTCTACGGCCTCGGCGGATGGCTTGCGGTGCACGAACATCTGTCGGCGGGCGCGGTCGTGTCCCTCGCACTGCTGCTGACCCGGATGTACGCGCCGCTCACCGCCTTGGCGAACGCCCGCGTCGAGATCATGAGCGCGCTGGTCAGTTTCGAGCGCGTCTTCGAGGTCCTCGACCTGACCCCGCTGATCGTCGACGCCCCGGATGCCCGTCCGGTGCCCGGTACCGAGAGCGGTCGGCCGGTGCCGGTGTCGGTCCGCTTCGATGACGTGTCCTTCGCCTACCCGTCGGCCGACAAGGTCTCGCTGGCGTCCCTGGAAGAGGTTGCGCAGCTGGACAACCGGGCCGGGCAGACGGTTCTGCACCATGTGGATCTCGACGTCCCGGCGGGCAGCATGGTGGCCCTGGTCGGTAGTTCGGGTGCCGGCAAGTCGACCATCGCCAGTCTCGCGACTCGGCTCTACGACGTCGATGAGGGCTCGGTCCAGCTCGCCGGCGTCGACATCCGGGACCTGCAGATCGCGTCCGTGCATCGCACCGTCGGACTGGTCACGCAGGATGGACATCTCTTCCACGACACCATCCGCGCCAATCTCGTTCTCGCACGGCCCGACACCTCCGACGAGGAGATCTGGGAGGCGCTGCGTCGAGCACGCCTCGAGGAACTGGTCCAGTCGTTGCCCGACGGCCTCGACACCATCGTCGGCGAACGCGGTTACCGACTCTCCGGCGGTGAGCGGCAGCGAATGACCATCGCCCGCCTACTGCTCGCACAGCCGTCGGTGGTGATCCTCGACGAGGCGACCGCGCACTTGGATTCGACCTCGGAGGCGGCGGTTCAGGAAGCATTGAGCGAGGCCCTCGAGGGCCGCACCTCGATCGTCATCGCGCACCGGCTCTCGACGATCCGAGCCGCCGACCAGATCGTGGTGCTCGAAGCGGGCCGCGTCGTCGAACGCGGTGATCATCCGACGCTCCTCGCGCGCAACGGTCGCTACGCCGAGCTCTACCGCACCCAGTTCGCCGACGACGGGGACGAGGACGACCCGCTCACGGCATGAACGCGCAGCGATCCGACCACCGCTGACCGAGCGTAGCGACCGGACCCCGCTGCCTGATCTAGAGCAGCGACCCCACCACCGCTGCTCGATCGAGACCAGCGACCCCACCACCGCTGCCCGATCGAGACCAGCGACCCGACCACCGCCGCCCGATCGAGACCAGCGACCCGACCACCGCTGCCCGATCGAGACCAGCGACCCGACCACCGCTGCCTGAGGTGTGAGGAGCGCAAGCGACGAGCCACGAAGGCCTGGCGAGATGACGTTGCCAGCCCTTCGTGGCTCGCTTCGCTCGCACCTCAGGGAGCGGGGGGTGGCGTTCGCCACACCTCAGGGAGCGGGGGGTGGCGCCCGCCCACACCGCAAGGAGCGGGGGGTGGCGTTCGCCACACCTCAGGGAGCGGGGGGTGGCGCCCGCCCACACCGCAAGGAGCGGGGGGTGGCGTTCGCCGCACCTCAGGGAGCGGGGGGTGGCGTCCGCTCGCACCTCAGGGAGCGGGGGTGGCGTTCGCCCGCACCTCAGGGAGCGGTGAGTGGCGTCCCTCAGGGATCGGGGCTACTGCTCGTCTTCGAGATCGTCGAAGTTGTCGATCAGCGGACGACGCGGACGCTTGGTGTCCTTGGCGCGCTCCATTCGGCGGCGACGGAACTGCATCGCGATCAGCACGATGTTGACCACGATGATGGCGATGCCGACAGCCACCCAGAACCAGCGTCCGTCGCGCCACCAGTCGACGGTCAGCCAGCCCAGGCACACGATGAGGATGGTCGCGCCGATCATGGTCATCGTCGTCGACACGGTCTGCGCGCCGCGGGCGAAGTCGGGGCCGGTACTCACGGGAACTCCTGGATAGAACGGTTGCTGGCGATCGGGTCTGGACTCGATCACGTCTGAACTACGACGACGACCGCGATCAGGATGGCCACCACCACTATCGCAGTGACGACGAAGAGGATCTGGGCCGGGCCCGGCATCTGCCCGCCGCGTTGCAACACACGCATCGTGCGACGCCAGCGCCAGGCACCGATCACCGCGAGGGAGCACCCCAGGGCGACGAGGACGAGCCCCAGGACCAGTTCGAGAACCGGATTGTCGATGTCGGGGGCCAGATAGACGATCGCCATCCCGGCGGCCATGAACCCGAGGGCGGTGCGCACCCACGCGAGCAGCGTGCGCTCGGCGGCGAGGGTGAAACGCGCGTCGACCGCGCCGGGCGGGGCGGCAGGTGCGGCGGGCGATGCCGCACGCTTGCCGGGTCCGGCGCCTGCTCCGTCAGCCGGCCCGTTGGTCCTCTCGGTCGTCAGCGCTCTTGCCCTCTCGTATCGCCTGCTTCGCAAATGCCGCGGTCACCTGGATCGCGTGAATGGTCTCCGGGTGATGTGAGGTCAGCACCGGGAACGCGTGTACCTGCCAAGCGTAGCTGTGGGCGAGGGCCTCGATGCCGGCCTCGTCGAGGGTCTCGATCAGGCCGATGACGTCCGGTTCCAGCATCTCCCCCTCGGCGGTGACCATGACCGTCGGAGGGAACTCGGTCGGGTCGAGGTCGGCGATGCGGCGCACCCCGGTCAGCGGTACAGGACCGCGATCGAACTGGGGTGCCAGCTTGGCCATCTTCGACTTCGGGAGGTAGGCGTCGGACTTGCTGGACCGGTCCGGGTTGGTACCCAGGTCGACGTCGAGCAGCGGGGAGAAGCCGATGAGTGCGGCCGGAGCGGGGAGTCCGCGTTCGACGGCGGCCTCGACGACCTTCGCCGCCAGGAATCCGCCCGCCGAGTCACCGGCGACGATGACCCGCCGGTAGTGGCGGTCGTTGATGAGTTCGGCATAGGCGTCGACGGCGTCGGCCACCGACGCGCCTACACCGGCCTGCGGCAACTGCCGGTATTCGAGCGAGAAGACCGGGACCTCACAGGCCTTGGCCAGTCGCGCGGCGATGGAACGGTGTGTACCCAGACCGCACACCACGAAGGCCCCACCGTGGAGGTACAGCATCGCCGTGTCGCTGTCGCGGCGCGAGGGGCCGGCAGGAATGGCCAGTTCGGTGGAACGTTCGGCGAGTGTCAGCTGCTCGCGCACCACGCCGCGGGGCTTGGGGCCCACGGCGACGACACGGTCGATGAGGAACAGCCCGGCCATGCCCGCCGTGTTGATCGGCCACAGGGTGAGCAGCGGCTTCAGGAACACACGGGAGCCGAACCAGATGGGATACGACAGGAGGCTCGGCCGCCGGTGGTGAACGATGGGCATGGGATTCCTCCTGGTCTCAGCCGAAGCTACACCCCGGCACCCCCCGTATAACCGGTAAACGCCGAGCAAAACATTCATCCAGCCGCGGTCTGCGGGCCACCCGGGTCGCTATATTCTCGAACCCGTGACAAGACGGTGGCCGTGACGCAGGTGCAGATCCCTCCACAGTTCCTGTTGTCCGCGCAGGCAGACGATCCGCGGACCCTGTGCGACGTCCTGACCGCGACCGCCCGGGCACACCCCGATGCTCCCGCGATCGACGACGGCGACGTCACCCTCACCTACGGCCAGCTGCTGGCCCTGATCCGACGCACCGTCGCCCGTTTCGCCGAGGTCGGCGTCGGCCACGGAAGCCGCGTCGGCATCCGGATGCCCTCCGGCTCGCGTGACCTCTACGTCGCCATCCTGGCCACCCTCTACGCCGGCGCCGCCTACGTCCCCGTCGACGTCGACGACCCCGACGAGCGCGCCGAACTCGTGTTCGGGGAGGCCGGTGTCGATGCCATCGTCGACGCCGACGGCCCTCGCCCGGCGAAACCCGCCACCGGGACCGCCAGCGCACCGGCACGGCCGACCCCCGACGACGACGCGTGGATCATCTTCACCTCGGGCTCCACGGGAACACCCAAGGGCGTGGCGGTCACCCACCGGAATGCGGCAGCCTTCGTCGACGCCGAGGCACACATGTTCCTCCCCGACGAGCCGATCGGGCCCGGTGACCGTGTCCTGGCCGGCCTCTCGGTGGCCTTCGACGCCTCGTGCGAGGAGATGTGGCTCGCCTGGCGCAACGGCGCCTGCCTCGTCCCGGCACCCCGATCGCTGGTGCGCAGCGGGATGGACCTGGGCCCGTGGCTGGTGGCCCGCGACATCACCGTCGTCTCGACCGTGCCGACCCTGGCCTCGCTGTGGCCGCCGGAGGCCCTGGAAGCGGTGCGGCTGTTGATCTTCGGCGGCGAGGCCTGCCCACCCGAGCTCGCCGACCGCCTGGCCGTGCCCGGTCGCGAGGTCTGGAACACCTACGGCCCCACCGAGGCAACGGTCGTCGCGTGCGCCGCCCTCCTCGGCGACCGTGGCCCGGTACGCATCGGATTACCTCTGCGCGGTTGGGATCTCGCGGTCGTCGACACCGACGGCAACCCCGTCACCGAGGGCGAGGTCGGCGAGCTGGTCATCGGCGGCGTCGGGCTGGCCCGCTACCTCGACCCGGCGAAGGACGCCGAGAAGTATGCGCCGATGCCCACGCTGGGCTGGGAACGCGCTTACCGCAGCGGCGATCTCGTACGGCTCGATCCCGCGGGACTGATCTTCATGGGTCGCGCCGACGACCAGGTGAAGGTCGGCGGGCGGCGCATCGAACTCGGTGAGATCGACAACGCCCTGCAGAATCTGCCCGGTGTGAGCGGGGCTGCTGCCGCGGTGCGCAAGTCCGCGGCGGGCAACAGCCTGCTCGTCGGTTATCTCGTCTCCGCCGACCCCGACTTCGACGTCTCGGCAGCACACGCCGAACTCACCCGTCACCTGCCCGCCGCGATGGTCCCCGCCCTCGCCCTCGTCGACGAACTGCCTACGCGCACTTCGGGAAAGGTTGATCGTGATGCGCTGCCCTGGCCTCTGCCGGGCAGCAGCAGACCAGTGGATGACGACGTCGAACTCGGCGAGACCGAGTTGTGGCTGGCCCAGCTGTGGACCGATGTGCTCGGCATCCAGATCACCCACCCCGACGTGGACTTCTTCGCGGAGGGCGGTGGTTCGCTCGCGGCCGCACAGCTGGTGACGGCGATCCGCGGACGCCACCCGGACATCTCGGTCGCCGACCTCTACGACCATCCCCGGCTCGGGTCGATGGCGGAGATGCTCGACGCGCGCCGCCCGGCGACCAGCATCGTCGAACGCGATGTCGCACCCACGCCACGTGCGACGGGTCTCGCCCAGCTCGCACTGACCGTTCCGCTGACGACCCTGACCGGTCTGCAGTGGGCGACCTGGCTCGGCGTGGTGAACAACCTGGGGATCGTCGTGGCCGACCGGTTGGATCGTTCGGTCCCGTGGCTGGTCGAGGTGAACTGGTGGGTCCTGCTCGTGGCCTTCCTGGTCTTCATCACCCCGCCCGGCCGGATGTGTATCGCCGCGTTGGGTTCCCGCCTGCTCCTCTCGGGCGTCACGCCGGGTGACCACCCGCGGGGCGGCAGCGTGCACGTGCGTCTGTGGGTGGCCGAACGGCTCCTCGATGCGAGCGGCGCGGCGAACCTGTCCGGTGCGCCGTGGATGATCTACCTCGCCCGGGCGCTCGGGGCCCGGATCGGCCGCGACGTCGATCTGCACACGATCCCGCCGGTCACCGGACTGCTGACGGTCGGTGAGGGCGCGTCGGTGGAGCCGGAGGTCGACCTCGCCGGCTGGTGGATCGACGGCGACGTCGTCCACATCGGTGAGATCGCGATCAAGCGCGGGGCGTCGATCGGTGCGCGGTCGACACTCATGCCGGGGGCGGTCGTCGGACGCGACGCCGTCGTCGCACCCGGTTCGGCGGTGTTCGGCCGGGTGAAGGCGCGTCAGCACTGGGCCGGCTCACCCGCGATCAAGATCGGCAAGGCCGCCCACCCGTGGCCCGACCACCGGCCGCCGCGCGCGCGGGCCTGGGTACCGGTCTACGGATTGTCGTCGCTGGCGCTGGCCGCGATCCCGCTGGTCTCACTGGCCGCGGGACTCGCCGTCATCGGCCTGTGGGCACTGTCGGCAGATCGGTTGCGCGACGTCGCGATCCGCGCCGTGATCCTCCTGCCGGCGGCGACCCTCACCAGCCTCGCCGTCTTCGCCGCGATCACCGCCGGACTGGTGCGACTGGCATCCCTGGGCCTGAGCACCGGCTACCACCCGGTGCGGTCGCGAGTCGGCTGGCAGGTGTGGCTGACCGAACGCCTCCTCGACGCCGCCCGCACCTACCTGTTCCCGCTCTACGCGAGCCTGCTCACGCCGATCTGGTTCCGCGTGCTGGGCGCCAAGGTGGGCAAGGGCACCGAGATCTCGACGGCACTGGTGCTACCGCGGTTCACCATCATCGGCGACGGCGCCTTCCTGGCCGACGACACGATGGTCGCGTCGTACGAGCTCGGCGGCGGTTGGCTGCACATCGACGAGGCGAAGATCGGCAAGCGCTCGTTCCTCGGCAACTCGGGGATGACCGGCCCGGGCCGCAAGGTGCCCAAGAACGGCCTGGTGGCAGTTCTGTCGGCGACGCCGAACCGAGCGAAGTCGGGGTCGAGCTGGCTGGGCAGTCCCCCGGTTCGCCTGCGCCGCACCGCCGCCGAGACCGACACCTCACGCACCTTCGATCCGCCGACGAAGCTGAAAGTTGCGCGTTCGGTCATCGAGACCCTGCGCCTCGTCCCGGTGATGGTGTCCTTCGGGCTCGGCGTCGGCATGCTGATCGCGCTGCAGTCTGTGGCCGTCCACGTGCACTACGGCGTCGCCGCGCTGGTCAGCGGGCTGCTGCTGCTCGGGGTCGGCGCTGTAGCCTGTGGCACCGCAGCCGCCGCGAAATGGCTTGTCGTCGGCCGCATCACCGTCGGCGAGCACCCGCTGTGGAGCTCCTTCGTCTGGCGCAACGAACTGTCCGACGCCTTCGTCGAGACCGTGGCCGCACCGTGGTTCGCCAACGCCGCCACCGGGACACCGATTCTCAACCTGTGGCTGCGGCTGCTCGGCGCCCGGATCGGACGTGGCGTCTGGTGTGAGACCTACTGGCTACCCGAGGCCGATCTGGTCAGCCTCGGAGACGGTGCGACCGTCCAGCGCGGCTGCGTCGTCCAAACACATCTGTTCCACGACCGCGTGATGGCCATCGACCGCGTCACCCTTGACGCCGGTGCGACGCTCGGCCCGCACTGCGTCGCCCTTCCGGCGTCGGGGCTCGGCGAATCGGCAACCGTCGGACCGGCTTCGCTGGTCATGCGCGGCGACGTCGTGCCCGCCCACACCCGCTGGCAGGGCAATCCCATCGCCCCCTGGCCGGCGGCTGATTAGTTCGGTCCATCAGAGAACGAGCACGCAACCCCCGATCCCCGAGGTGCGCGCCCACGGCCCCCGCTCCCCGAGGTACGCGCCCACGGCCCCCGCTCCCCGAGGTGCGCGCCCACGGCCCCCGCTCCCCGAGGTGCGCGCCCACGGCCCCCGCTCCCTGAGGTGCGAGCGAAGCGAGCCACGAAGGGCTGGCGACCCTACCTCACCAGGGGCTTCGTG